>JALZOO010000010.1 GCA_030913905.1 Acidobacteriota bacterium | reverse complement strand
ATCGCGATGGGCGTAGACACAGGCGGCGCCGGCGACCAGGGCTTGATGTTCGGGTTTGCCTGCACGGAAACCCCTGAGCTGATGCCTTTGCCGATTCAGTTGGCCCACCTGCTCGCTCGCAGACTCTCCGCAGTTCGCAAATCCGGAGACTTGTCTTATCTAAGGCCCGACGGAAAGTCACAGGTCACCATTGAGTACCGCGACGGCCGGCCTTTCCGCGCAACGGCAATCGTGATCTCCTCGCAGCACGATAAGGACGTCACGAATGAGAAGCTGCGTGCTGAGATTGAAGAACGAGTGATCCGCCACACAGTCCCGTCTGAGTTGGTCGATAACGACACCAGGATTCACATCAATCCAACCGGACGATTTGTAACTGGCGGACCGCAGGGTGATGCTGGTCTTACGGGCCGCAAGATTATTGTCGACACCTACGGCGGCTACGCACCACACGGCGGCGGCGCATTTTCAGGCAAAGATCCGACGAAGGTCGATCGTTCGGCCGCCTACATGGCTCGCTATGTCGCCAAGAATATTGTGGCGGCAGGTCTGGCGGATCGCTGTCTCGTCCAACTCGCTTATGCTATCGGTGTTGCCGATCCGGTTTCGGTTATGGTTGATACCAAAGGTACCAGCCGCATAAGTGAACACGCTTTGGCGAACCTGGTGCGGGAAAACTTTCAACTAACGCCGCGTGGAATCATCGAGGAGCTCAACCTTCGCCGGCCTATTTATAAGGCCACTGCCGCTTACGGCCATTTCGGTCGTGAAGAAAACGGTTTCAGTTGGGAGAAGGCTGACAAGGCTGAAGCACTACGCAATGCTGCCGGAGTTTAGCCGCCGGGAAGTTCATTAGTTTTAAACAAACAAATCATTCAAAAGGATAAAATCCGTAATGAGTGCTACACGCGCTATGGAATTCGACGTTAAAGATATTGGTCTTGCGAAACAAGGTAAGCAGCGCATCGAATGGGCAGAACGTGAGATGCCCGTGTTGCGTTTGATCCGTGAGCGTTTTGGTGATGAGAAACCGCTCAAGGGCGTGCGCCTGATTGCCTGTGCCCACATCACAACTGAAACAGCGAACCTGGCGCGCGCGCTTCAGGCCGGCGGCGCCGAGGCGGTTTTGATTGCCTCCAATCCGCTTTCAACTCAGGACGATGTTGCGGCTTCGCTGGTGCAGGATTGGGGCATACCAGTTTATGCAATCAAAGGCGAGTCGACAGAGACCTACAATCGCCACGTTCGCATAGCTCTCGATTCGCATCCGGACATAATTATTGACGACGGTTCCGACGTGGTGGCTACTCTTCTGAAAGAACGTCCGGATCAGATTAAGGAATTGATCGGTTCAACTGAAGAAACGACTACCGGCATTCAGCGGCTTAAGGCCATGGAAACTGCCGGCGTGTTGTCCTTCCCTTCTATCGCTGTCAACAACGCGCAAACAAAACATTTCTTCGACAATCGTTACGGCACGGGCCAATCCACGCTGGACGGAATCATCAGAGCGACAAACATTCTGCTCGCCGGCAGAAACGTAGTTGTTGTTGGTTACGGTTGGTGCGGCAAGGGCGTAGCGATGCGCGCTCGCGGCATGGGCGCTAACGTGATTGTCACGGAGATCGATCCCATCAAAGCAGTCGAGGCAGTGATGGACGGCTTGCGCGTGATGCCGATGTCAGAAGCGGCGCCGATAGGAGACATCTTCATAACCGTCACCGGCAATCGCCACGTCATCGATGGTCAACATTTCGAACGCATGAAGGACGGCGCTATCGTTTGCAACAGCGGCCACTTCGATCTGGAGCTTAATCTGGTGGCGCTGAGTGAAATGTCAGAAGAGTCGACGAGTGTCAGGCCGTTTGTCGAAGAGTACAAACTCAAAGGCTCGGGAAATCGCGTGATGGTGTTGGGCGAGGGCCGTCTAATCAATCTTGCCGCCGCTGAAGGACATCCGGCCAGCGTGATGGACATGAGCTTTGCGAACCAGGCACTTTCCGTTGAGTATCTCGTGAAGGAAAAAGGAATCTTGAAGCCAGGCGTGCATCTGTTGCCGCCTGAAGTCGATACGGAAATTGCGAGTCTCAAGCTTCAGGCACTGGGCCTGGCAATCGACACACTCACGCCAGAACAGATGGAATATATTTCCAGTTGGGAGATGGGGACCTAGGACGGCGTCAAGCAGTTCAGAGTTCAAACTTTAGTTTGTCTTTTACCAAGGCAGCAACCTGAAGGTTGAACTCTAAACTTCTCGAGTGGCATTCAAGC
>JALZOO010000008.1 GCA_030913905.1 Acidobacteriota bacterium | reverse complement strand
GCGTTCACGGCCGCCGGACTACCGGCACTTGGACGTATTGATTTGGAAGCCTCAATAGGACGGTCGCGGTACGATGGAATGAACATTTCTTATCGCCGGCGTCTACACAACCGATTTACGGTAAACTCCACATACACTTTGTCGCGGGCTCTTGCATATAACGGACACTCGGCTGCTTTCCGCAACCGGGCCTGGGACGTGTTTGACTACTTTGCCCCCTACGAGCTTGGACCAACTCCCAACGATTCTCGCCATCGATTTTCAATGGGAAGTGTCGTCAACCTACCCGGAGGATTTCAGGTAGCGCCCATAGCGCAGTGGGAAACAGGTCGTCCCTACACCGCTGGTTATGGAGCTGCCGTAGATATTCAGGGGTCGGGAGCTGGACGTGGGACATCACACGTTGTTGTATTTACGCAAAGTCCCGACGATCTTAAGGCTACGCTGACAGCATTCGGTGATCCCGCAGTCGCTGCCAATACAGTCAAGTATCGAAACTGTTTGAGGGCAGGCCAGTGTACATTCGGAGGATTCGACAATCTGCGAGGGCAGCAGTTTTTCCAGCTTGATGCACGCGTTACCAAGAACGTCAAGATTCGAGAACGCTCAAATCTGGCGCTTATCTTCCAGGTGTTCGATTTGACCAACCGGGCTAACTTCGGGAATAACTTCGTTACCGATGTGCGCCAGGCTAACTTCGGAACACCGAGCAACTTTATTACCCCGACAGCAGTGACTGTACCTCACAGCTTGTCGGCCGAAGTTGGAGTTAGATTTACGTTTTAGAGCTGGCAAGTTGGCTAGCTAATCTCGAAGGTGGCGGAGACTCCGCCACCTTCTTTTTTATTGGTGGCAAGTTTTAGAGCGTACTCAAGCACAGGATCGCCCACGTAACTAACCAGCCCCATTCTAAGAGCTTCCAAGCTGGAGTATCTGCCCGCCGTAGCAAAAAATTCCACAGCACGTTTGCGCCCAATGATTCGTGGAAGCCTCTGCGTTCCGCCCCAGCCAGTAATGATTCCTCGTGCGGCGCCAGGATGTGAAAACACTGCCGACTTGGAAGCCACTCGGATATCGCATGCCAGTGCGAGATCCAACCCGCCGCCCATGCAGTAACCGTTGATTGCCGCAATCGTTAGTTGTTTAGCGTCGGCTATTGTTTGAAATATTGCCTGGCCAAATTTGGCAAACTCCAGGGCAGAATTGGTATTCAATTGGGACAGTTCGCGTAAGTCCGCACCGGATGCGAAGACATCTCCAGTACCTGTGAAGACAATGCCATTGATATCGTCGCTTGAATACAGCGCGGACAGTACGCCCTTTAGTTCTTGAAGTGTTGGAACAGAAAGTGAGTTTCGTTGAGCGGGTTTATTCAGACGGACGATAGCAATGGCGTCGCTAACTTCTGTGACAATCGCACTCGAGTCTTCAGACATCGTTCATTTCATTTAGGCTGAGGATGCAATCAAACGCACGCCCGACGTTCACTCGCGCGGCTTGACGTTGTCGCGCAGGAATTTGGCAATGTCCTCGGTTGAGGTGCCAGGCAAAAATATCTCAGCCACGCCCTGGGCTTTCAGCTTGGCAATATCTTCCTGCGGAACAATCCCGCCCAGCAGCACCAGGCAATCGTCCATCCCTTGATCGCGAAGAAGTTGCACAATGCGCGGACAGAGAGTGTTGTGTGCTCCGCTAAGAATCGAGACGCCGACTGCGTCCACGTCTTCCTGCAATGCCGCAGCGGCTATCATCTCCGGCGTTTGCCGCAGTCCTGTGTAAATAACTTCCATGCCGGCATCGCGCAATGCGCGAGCGATAACCTTTGCACCTCGATCGTGACCGTCAAGGCCGGGCTTGGCGACGAGGACACGTATTTTTCTGTCGTTCATGGCTGCCATTGTAAGCGTTAGTCTATGAATTGCCCCAGCAGTCCGTCCGGTTTGATAAAGGATTTAAGTTCCGCGTAGCGAAAGAAATACTTACCGTTGGGTTCGAAGGCCTGTATGGCGTGTGGATAGCCAGCATCGTATAGAAAGGTGATTCCCTGGGCTCCGACAGAGAATTCATTCAGATTTTCAATGGTGTATCGTAGCGG
>JALZOO010000642.1 GCA_030913905.1 Acidobacteriota bacterium | reverse complement strand
GCCTTCCACAAACTTGAGCTGGTCGGTCGGTGCTTCGCCAAGGCGGATTGGCCGGTCCGGTCTCAGCACCACATCGCCATTGCCGGCACGTGGCGAGAGCCTGGGTTCCCACAGCAACTCGTCGGGGGTCTTGGATCAAATCGTGGGTGGCTGGGAGATTGCGAGCTCGATGATCCTGCAAAGCGGGCGTCCATTCACGGTTTATTCCGGTGCGTTCACCGTCAGCAACGTCGTGCTTTCGCCCGCGCATTGCAACGGCTGCTTGCCCGACATGAGCGGCGTTGTTCAGAATGCCGGAACCACCTTTATCTTCTCGGCTGAGGAAATTGCGAAATTCACCACGCCTGCGCCGGGCGAACTTGGTAACATCGGGAGAAACTTTTTTACCGGGCCAAAGTTCGTTAACGTCGATATGACATTGCGCAAGAGATTTCATTTCAGTGAACAACGCAATCTCGAGTTTCGGGCTGACATCAATAACCTGACTAACACGCCTTCGTTCGAATTCCCGATCGCGAGTACTGCCAGCATAGGTTCCGCGTCGGGTTTAACGCCGACCAATTCGACCTTTGGCCGAATCCGCGACAGCGTGAACAGCAACTCGAGGAGAATTCAACTGGGAATCAGGTTTAACTTTTAGGGGGGACGTAAACAGCTGTTTCACTGAGGGGCGTAGGTTCATACGTCTCTCTCTTCAAAAATCTTGTATCACTTAAAGTCCTGAAATTAGACGGAGAGGAAGACCCCATGACGCAGCACTGTAGGTTCTTGACGCGCATATCGTTGTTGGTCGGAATAGTTTTATGTTGGTCGGTTCCGGGTTTCGGGCAAACCGTTACCGGAACATTGCAGGGGACAGTTATAGATACAAAATCATCGGTCGTTTCCGGGGCGCAAGTGGTGGCTCGGAATATCGAAACCGGACAGGAACGCACGATGACGACGAACAGCGACGGGTTTTATAGCGCCCCGTTTCTGCCGATAGGTACCTACACCGTTACGACGTCCGGTCAGGGCTTTGCCACTTCGTCGCAGGAAAATGTTGAAGTGGGTCTTAATCAGACGCGAGTGATCGACTTCACCCTTAATCCGTCCGGCGTTGCAGGGGCGGTCACGATTACGGCTGACGCCGCTCCCATCAATACAACTAATCAGGAGATCAAAGGCACCCTGAACACTCAGGAGATTCTGAATAAACCTGTGGGTAACCCGGGAACGTTCCTGTCGCTCGCCGACACGTTTACCGGTTTTCAGGAGAATCCTACTTCCGGTCAAAACAACCCAACAGCCTCATCCGGATCTTCCATAAATTTCAATGGCACGGGAACTCGCGGCACTACCTTCCAGATCAATGGCGTCAACAACGATGACTCTTCAGAAAATCAGAACCGTCAAGGCGCAGCTATTTCGACGATAAAAGAGTTTCAGGTAATCACAAATAATTTCACTGCTGAGTTTGGGCGCGGGTATGGCGCCGTCGTATTGGTGCAGACAAAATCGGGTACTAACAGTATTCATGGAGATGTTTATTGGTATCACAACGACAGCGCGCTGAATGCTGCCAATAACACTTTTAGCCCTGGAGTTAAAAAGGGCGTGACACGGCGTAATCAGGCGGGATTTACATTGGGGTTCCCAATGTACAAGAACCATTTGTTCGCTTTCGTTAGTATGGACCATACGGAATTCACGGGAGCGAATAATTACAACCGTGACGTGTTTACCCTTGCAGAGCGTAACCCTTCAAACTGGTTTCTGCAGACGAAGGCAAACGACACCCCGTCGAACCGCGCTTACATTCAGTCAATAATTAATCGTTTTGTGAACGCTGTACCGAATGATGCCGCCGCCGGTCCGCGTGTTTTTC
The DNA here is from genome assembly GCA_030913905.1 of Acidobacteriota bacterium. Classification (GTDB taxonomy): domain Bacteria; phylum Acidobacteriota; class Blastocatellia; order Pyrinomonadales; family Pyrinomonadaceae; genus PSRF01. The sequence goes on along the minus strand of JALZOO010000642.1, from coordinate 3,986 downwards.
GCACCGTGCAACCTTTCGATTTTCCAGCTCGCGATTATTCAGCTCGTCTCGACTGGAACCCCAGGGAGGCCGACACGGTCACTGCTCGCTGGCAATACACGCGTCAGAAATTTGTGGCCGACGAGATAATTATTGGTGAACGGGCCGACCAAAATCATCACCAGAACAGCGGAGGCCTAACATGGACGCACCTGTTCTCCCCAAAGACTGTGGGAGAATTCCGATATGGGCTCGGACTGCGTACGACGCTGGTAAATATCGCAGCAGGGAACGACACACCCATTGTCCGCTTCTACAATCCAACGCCAATCACAATACAGAGCAGTATTGGTAGCGCTGGTAATTTTCCGATTCAACGCTATCAGACTGACAACCAGTTTGTTTATAACCTGACCACTCTGTTTGGGAATCATTACGTCAAGATGGGCACTGACATCCGCCGGCAGAACCTCGATGATTTAGCCGACAATTTTTCGCGAGGTTTCCACAACAGCACAGTGGCTAGCTGTAACGGGATCAACTATGTAAATGGCTTCAATGCTTTTCTTAATGGGTGCAGTCAGAATTTTCAGAAAGGGTTCGGCCCGTTCTTCCTTGAAAACCGTATTAGAGAATACAACTTTTATGGGGAAGACAATTGGAAAATACGACCCAACTTCACGCTCAACCTCGGGTTGCGTTACGAGTATGTAGCTGTCCCGAAGGAAGCGGCCGGTCGCCTCGATTACGGGTTTGAGGACGACAAGGACAACATCGAGCCTCGCTTCGGCTTCGCCTGGAGTCCACGATTTGAAAGCGGGTTAATGCGGAGGTTGATCGGCGAACCGGGCGACGCATCGATTCGCGGCGGTTATGGGATCTACCACGGCAGATTGTTTCAATCGATTTTTTCGCAGGGCGGTGCGACACTGCGGTTCAACCCCCCAAACGCGACTTTCTATAATCTAGCCGCCACAACTTCAGTAAACACGAATCCGCAATTCAATCCGACTAACCTCACCGATCCGACCAATGGTTTTGTTTTCACTCCCGGTCCTCCAACTTCACGTATTCTCAGCGCTACCGACGTAGATCCGGGACTCGAGATGCCTTACACGCAGCAATGGAACCTTAGCTACGAAAGGCAAGTACCATTCAGTTCGGCGGTGAGAGTAAGTTACACGGGTAATCGCGGCATCGGGTTGCTGCGATACAATCTGAACAATCTCCCAGACAACAACCCCAACGGTACGCTCGTCGCGAACCATCCGTTCAATGCACCGACTGCTCTCTATACGCTAACGACGTTCGGTGCTACCGATCCGCGACGTACGGATGTCCGCGGACAAACGCTTCGTCCGGCAGCCAATATCATCTGCGCGGGCACTGGATTGACTGGCATCGCCACAAACGCACAATGTCCAGTTGCAGTCACGCTTGGCGCGCTCGAATACAGCTTCCGCGTGCCGCGAACAAACGAGCGACGTCCGAATCCGGTGTACCAGACGAACCTTGGAGTCACTAACTCTGCGTGGAGTTACTACCATGCGCTGCAAGCTGAGTGGACCAAGCGACTGAGTAATAATCTAAACTTCCAGGCGGCATACACCTGGAGCAAAGCCATCGACACTACGTCTGAAGCCACGGCCGTCGGTGCGGGTGACAGCAACCAGAACGGTAACAACGCGCGCACTGGTCGCGGACTGTCTCGCTTCCACACGCCGCATCGTTTCACTTTCTATGGCACATACCGTTTACCGTTCTTCAAAGGTGAAAAAGGATTCCTGGGGCAGACACTGGGTGGGTGGCAGTTCTCAACGGTAGTGAAGTTGTCAAAAGGCACGCCTTTCACCGTAGTAACGACTGCTCTCGACCTGGACCTCGACGGTTTCGCCGAAAGCCGTCCGGTACTGCTTAATCCATCCCTACTGGGAAATAATAGCGCCAACCATCCATTCAATTCCCGGTTGGTTCTGCCTTCTGCGGCCTTTCGCTCTCTAACGACGGCAGACCGTAATCTTTCGCTGGTGGGAAGGAATACATTCTTTCTGGACGGCGTCGAGAACGTCGACTTCGGGATCTTGAAGGCATTTCAGATGCCTTTTGAAGGACACAAGATAACGCTCAGGGCGGATCTCTTCAATGCCTTCAACCACGTGCAATACGGCTTCCCGAACAACAACATTACCTTGACAAATTTCGGAACTATTACCTCGACGGCGACGCAGTATGCGCCTCGCAATATTTTGGTTTCACTGCGATACGAATTCTAAACCTCTAAGCAGGATCATGGGGCGGAGACATATTCTTTTCTCAGCCCCTTTCCTTTTTCTGCATCAGCACTCGAAACTCCTTGCAAATGAATTCTCTGAAGAAAGTATTTCTTCTCTGCCTGGTCAGTCTGGTTTTGGTTGCTCCGGTTTGGGCGCAAGAAAAAGCAAGTTCCACGCCTACTTCAGCTGACAATTTGAATAAGGAAGTGCGAGCGCTCTGGGTCGTTCGAAATACGCTGACTTCTCGCGAGAGGATTCTGGCGATGGTGAGGTCGGCAAAAGAAAACGGCTTCAATACATTAATCGTTCAGATACGCGGCCGCGGCGATGCTTATTACCATTCTCGCCTTGAGCCACGAGCGATTGAACTGAAGGATCAGCCGCCCGATTTCGATCCGCTGACTGTAACAATCGAGGCCGCGCGAAAAGAGGGGTTAAAGGTACATGCCTGGATCAACACGAGCCTACTCGCGAATCTCGACGCCTTACCCACCCAACCTAAACACGTTTTCAACCGGCATCCAGATTGGTTGGCCGTACCTCGCGCCGTCGCCGCAGAACTTTACGATCTGTCGCCAAATGATCCCCGTTATCGCCAACGAATTGTTGAATGGTCCAAGGCCAATCGAGCTGAGCTCGAAGGAGTCTATACCAGTCCCGCTAATTCGCGAGTGCGCGACCATATCTTCAATATCTGGATGGATGTGCTGAAACACTATCCGGTTGACGGCCTGCACTTCGACTACGTTCGACTTGCCAGCCCTGACTTTGATTACAGCCGGACGTCACTGCGCGAGTTCCAAAAGTGGCTGACGCCGCAGCTCTCGGCCGCTCAGCGTCGCGAATTGAAATTGTCGTTAAAGACAAACTCTCTGGCGGCGGCTGAAATGCATCGCGAACGTTTTGAGACCTTTCAACGGGAGCAGATTACGCAACTCGTCGGACGAATCTATCGTGCAGTTAAGAAAAAGAAACCGCGGGTCATTGTTTCTGCAGCGGTGTTTGCAAATCATGAAAATGCATATACGCGTCGTTTTCAGGACTGGCGCCGATGGCTGTCCCTGGGAATTCTTGACGTGGTCTGTCCGATGGCCTATTCGACAGACACGGCCGTTTTTCAGAAACAGATCGAAATAGCCACGGCGACTGCACATGCGTCTGGACGAAAAGCGTGGGCGGGCATTGGTGCTTACCGTATCCCTGCGGAATCGACGATCGAGAAGATCGATGTTGCACGCCGGATCGGGGCGGATGGAATCATACTTTTTTCTTACGACTTTACTGTGCGACCCAGCGACCTGAACCCAGCCGCCGACTATTTGGAGAGAGTACGGAAGGGTGCGTTTGATCGGGCGGCAGCGTTGAAGTAGTCCAACACAGTCGTGAAAAGCAGAACCACCCGATTAAATTGTCAACTGGGAATCAGGTTTAACTTCCAGCGCGGGTAAATCGGTAGTTCGGGAAAATGCCGAAACATGTTGTTAGCTCGCCCGCGCGGGTGTATAAATTGAGTTCTCCGTCTTGCAGCCAGCGATACAATTTCCATTTAACTGTCAGTTTGAAATGAGGACCCCATGAGGCACTATCTCCGACTTACTTCGTCGCTGCTGACATTGACCGTTGCGATTCTTGGATTGAGCGTGCTCGCTGCCGCGCAGGAAGTCACTGGCTCAGTCGCTGGTAACGTGAAGGATCAGGCTGGAGCGGCCGTGCAGGGTGCGCAGGTGACCATTG
>JALZOO010000639.1 GCA_030913905.1 Acidobacteriota bacterium | reverse complement strand
ACCTGTAACAAGAGGAATTTTATTGCCAGGCTCGCGTAGCTCCTGTCTAAGCAGACCCGGTCGCTACCGCTCCCGGTTCTGATACCGTTTACGCGGCCTGATGTTTTCCAGCCCGTTGATAGAGACTCTTACGCGAATGAGCGTCAGCGTGTTAGATTCGCCGGCGCATCGCCGTGTTTTACCAATGAACGTTCTCAGGCGAACTGCTTACCGACACCACAAATGACTGACGACAAACTTCCTCCACCGCCGGATGTTGTTGTCCCACCTGATACGGCCGACGTGCGGTCTGAACGGTCGGTGCGTTTGCGAATCATCAAATGGGCAATCGTAATCGCTTCGGCGACTGTTGTGCTGCTATTGCCCGTTCCGGAAGGGATCACTACTCAGTCCTGGCGGCTCCTGGCTATCTTCGTAGGGACGGTGGTCGGTGCAATCGTGCGGCCAATTCCGGGTGGCGCCGTCGTTCTACTCGGAATCACGGCAATCATGCTGACGCGGACTTTGTCGCCCGAGGAGGCACTGCGTGGATATGCCGATCCGATCGTGTGGCTGGTGCTCGCAGCGTTTTTCATCTCCAGGGGGATGATCAAAACAGGACTTGGCCGTCGCATTGCGCTTCTCTTTGTGCGGGCAATTGGACGTCACTCACTCGGCTTGGGCTATTCGCTCATCTCCACCGACATGGTGCTCGCGACGATCATTCCATCGACCGGCGCTCGCTCCGGCGGAATCATCTTCCCTATCGCGAAGTCCATCGCCGAAACTTACGAATCGCGACCGGGCCCGACAGCGCGCAGGCTAGGGGCTTTCCTGACCACGCTGCTTTATCAGTGTGACGTGATCATCTGTGCAATGTTTCTCACGGGCCAGGCGTCGAACGTCATTATTGCGAAATTCGCTCTTCAATCGACCGGGATCGAACTTAGCTACGCCCGCTGGGCAATCGGGGCTATTGTGCCTGGACTCATCTCACTGACCGTCGTCCCATTGCTGATCTACAAACTGTTCCCGCCGGAGATTAGACATACACCTGAGGCCGCGGCGTTTGCCGGACACGAGTTGCGTGCGATGGGACGCACGTCGCGTCACGAGAAAATGATGTTGTTCGTTTTCGCTCTTGTCGCCACGCTCTGGATGACGACAGGGTTTCACGGCGTCAACTACGCGGTAGTGGCGATGGTCGGCATCTGTGTATTGCTGCTCACGGGAGTGCTCGCCTGGGAAGATGTAATCGCGGAACGGGGCGCCTGGGACGTTTTTATCTGGTATGGCGGGCTCGTGCGGATGGCGGAAGCTCTGGGTGAAACCGGTATCACTAAACGTTTCGCAGAGTCGTCGGCAGCATTCACCACCGGTTGGCACTGGGCGGCGGCTCTCGCGGTGTTACTGCTCGTCTACTTCTACGCGCACTATGGTTTCGCTTCCATCACGGCTCATGTGACGGCGATGTACACTCCATTTTTGGTGGTAATGATCGCCGCGGGTGCTCCTCCGGCTCTTACTGTTCTCTCGCTGGCGTATTTCTCAAATCTGAGTGCGTCGCTCACACACTACGGTACCACTCCCGCGCCAATCTGGTTTGGCGCCGGCTACGTCAAGCAACGAACGTGGTGGTATCTCGGCTTCGTCGCTTCTGTCGCAAATATTTTGATCTGGACGATTGTGGGCTTTACTTGGTGGAAGATCCTCGGTTGGTGGTGATCAGCTGGGGTAATTTAGGTCGACGCGTAGCGTCGAACTGAATTTAGCCCGGCCTTCAAGGCCGGGTTTAAGGCAAGCCTCTGTCCATGTCCGTCGCGTAGCGACGGAATGAAACAGACCGAACACTCTTCATCGCGTCGCTGACGCGACGCAAGGACGATGATCGATGCGCATATCCCGGCCTTGAAAGGCCGGGCTACAATCACTGCGACGCTACGCGACGCAACTCCAGTTTGTCCATTCTTAAAGCAACCTTAAAAACCCGCCGTATTGACACTACTTGCTTACCTTCGCTATGTTTGCCTTGGCGGTAAAACCACTGTCGACCCGTCCTTGCCTTCATAGTTTAAATCTCACAAACAGTTCAACCTTCAATTTCGAGGGAGTAGTCCATATGAAGTTCTTCGTTTTCGTCCTATCGTGTGTTGTCATCCTCTGCTCTTCGTCTGCAAACACCGCGACGCCAACGGCGCAATCACTCAATCACCGCGGCACTATTGAATCGAAGTACGATGGGTTTAATCACGAAACCGTCATAACCCTAAAAAAGATGAAGATAACCTGCGCCGGCAACAAAGGCAGCTTCAAAGATACTTGCGTAAGCATAATGGCTTCGCTTCATTGCCCGGGCGTACAGCTCGATTATGTTCGGAGCGCAAAGATGCAATTGACTTTTGCGACGAAGGATTGGGATCAGCGACATCCGCTTGATCAGCGC
>JALZOO010000597.1 GCA_030913905.1 Acidobacteriota bacterium | reverse complement strand
AAAACAGATTGACGCGGTTGAACGATAAGCTCGAACGTGGACTCGAGCTGCTTCTTCGCCAGGTGCAGAATTCTCATTTCGATCGGGCGTTGGTTAAGTCTCTGGTGAGCCTCTTGACTGACGACGGGATTGTCCAGAGCGACGCTCTGGAGCGGTTATGGATTGCCAGGTGCCACAACGATGCAGAGCAACAGCAGGAGAGCGAGCGGCGTGAAGAGTTGCGCCTGCGGATTCTGGCGAGCTATCACGGTGACGACCGATCGGGTTTTGAGCAATCGGTTAATGAAGGTCTCCTCTTACTCGACGACGGCCAACTCGCCCGCGGCATTCGGTATCTGCGGAGGGCCAGCGAAATGGCAGCGGACAACGCCCCACTGCTTTCTTTCGTAGGTGAACACTTTTTCAAAACCGGCAAGACGCATCGTGCTCGACGTTATTTGTCGCTCGCGCATGAAATATCACCGGCGGATCGTCGCATCTCCTTGTTGTTGGGGTTGACCTGCGCCGATGAAGGTGACACTGAACAGGCGAAAGCATTGCTGAGCAGTGCGACCGGTCTTGGAGGTTCTTCATTCGCTGCTCATTACGGTTTGGGCCGGCTGTTTATCGCCGAGGAGAACTGGCGCAAGGCACTTCAGGAATTCAAGTTGGCGCTTGCGAGCAAGGCGTCGCCTGAGGCGCACTACGCGCTTGGCTGCCTTTACTACCAGCTTAGTCGAGACTCACTTGCCGCGCGTCATCTGCGCAAGGCGCTGGAAATGGATCAAAGCTATGGCGAAGCGTCTTACGTAATGGGGCTGATTTCGCAGCGTGCGGGCGAGGATGCCCTAGCGGAAGAGTATTTCAAGAAGGCCGGCGCTGTGGTTCATGAGAAAACGTTGGTTAAAAGCAAGCGCCCGAATCATCGACCTGCCCCAGTGGCTCCTCTTTTCCGTCCGCCGTCAGGTGGGTCACGAAGGCTGGTAACCGGCGGCGACCGTCGCCTGGCGGAGGCGCTGAGACAGGATGCCCTCAGTGCCGGCTCGGCTGCGGATGTTGAGGGACACCGGTAGTTCAGAGTTCAAACGTTCGTTTGTTTTTAGACGGCAAACTAAAGTTTGAACTCGGAACTGTTTGACCGTACTGGTACAGAAGCAGCCCTTGCGTTGACAGAGCGCAAACCGTAGTTATAATGACCTTTTGCGCATTAGCCTGGTAAATCTGCTATTCGCAATAGGGTGGTTGGTAATGCGGGTAGATCTGGCAAGTCTGGAAGGTGGCAAGGGCAGTTTTGCCCATACGTATGAGCCGGGGAAACTCGTTTTGGAAGACGAGCGGCTGCGCTTAGTCAGTCCCGTAACTGTTTCCGGTAAGATTAGACGCGAAGATGGCCGGGTAAAGGTGAAGGGCCGCGTTGAAGCTGGGATTCAGGCTGAATGCGATCGCTGTTTGAAGCCGGTTGAGTTGACGGTCAACTCAAAGTTCAAACTCGATTACGTCAGCACCCACGATTACGAGGCGCAGCAGGCGGTTGAGCTTAGCGAAGAGGATTTAGACCTGGCGGTCTTTGACGGGGAAGCGATCGATATCGACGCCCTTGTTACCGAAGAGCTACTGCTTGCGGTTCCTGACCACCTGCTTTGCAAGGACGACTGCAAAGGTATCTGCCCGCAGTGTGGGATTGATCGAAACTCAGCCGAGTGCGGCTGCAATAATGCTGAAGTAGATCCCCGTTGGTCGGGATTGAAAGAACTCATAAATCGTGAATAGTGAAAACGGGTAAATGGTAAATAGTGAATGGTAAATAGTCGTTTGTTTCAGAGCGCCACTACCATTGACCATTTACTATTCACCATTCACTAAGTTGGAGTAATTATGCCAAATCCTAAGCGACGACATTCGAAAGCTCGCCGCGGTAAACGCCGCGCGCACGACGCTCTGCGGGCTCCGCAGACAACCCTCTGTCCGAATTGCCAGGAGCCTCGCCTGCAACACCGCGTATGCCCGAAGTGTGGGTACTACAAGGACCGGCAGGTGGTGCAGGTAGAGCAAACCTAACCCAGCAAACAAATCCCCTGTGCGAACTCAGTCGAAGAATGAGACCCGGCTAACGGGAAAAGTCGTTCTCGACGCGATGGGTAGCGACCACGCGCCGCACGCTGAGATTGACGGCGCCCTGGCCGCCACTCGAGACCTGGGCGTGAAAGTAATTCTCGTCGGCCAACCGGAGAAGATCGAACCGGAGCTGAAACGTTGCGGCTGGCGTGGAGACGGCGACCGTGGCATTGAGTTGGTTGAGGCGGCCGAGGTAATCGGCATGAGCGAATCGGTAGCCACGGCCGTGCGGCGCAAGAAGAAGAGTTCTTTGAGAATTGGCTGTAAGTTGGTTGATGAGGGGCGTGCTGATGGTTTCGTATCCGCGGGCAACACAGGCGCTGCTATGGCCACGGCGAAAATGGTGCTCGGCATGCTGCCGGGCGTTGATCGGCCGGCGTTGGCCGCGTTGATTCCGACGAAATCACCTAAGCCCACGCTACTGCTGGACGTGGGCGCGAATTCTGAATGCAAACCTCATCACCTGGTCCAGTTTGCCATCATGGGCGACGCTTATTCGCGCTCGGTTTTGGGAACGATTGGTCCTGTGGTTGGGCTGATGAGCATTGGCGAAGAAGAAGCTAAAGGTAACGACCTAACCAAAGAGGCTTTTCCGCTTCTGCGTGAGATGAAGAGTCTTAACTTTGTCGGCAACGTTGAGGGCCGAGACGTCTTCTCTGGTGCCGTTGATGTGATCGTCACGGATGGTTTCACCGGAAACGTAATGCTGAAGCTTTCCGAAGGTCTGACTGATGCGATGCTTTCCATGATCAAGCGTGAGTTAACCGCATCTGCGGTCACGAAAGCAGGCGCCATGCTGGCTAAACCTGCTTTTCGAAATATTAAGAAGCGACTCGATTACTCCGAACACGGCGGCGCACCGCTGCTTGGTGTGCGAAAGATCGTGGTGATTGGCCACGGAAGCTCCAACGCGCGGGCCATACGCAACGCTATTCGCAGCGTTAAGGAGTTTTCCGAGAACCGTGCGGGCGAACGGATCGAGCAGGGAATTGCAGAAACGAATGCCCTGCATGCGACGGCTTGAGGCGCCAGATCTCATTAACACCTGGCTTCAGCCAGGTGTGTTGCGTTGTCACGGACCCATAAACCGTTAACGTTCGTTCTGATCGGTGCTGTTCACCGCACTGAAAGTGCGGTGCTAATGAGAATGATCGCAACGACAAGCTGTTGGCTTTTCCAGCGACTAGTGGATAGTATAGCCGTCCACCCAAAACAACTGAGGAAATAGATGGCAACTATGCGGGCCGGCATACTCGGCACGGGACATTCTTATCCGGAAGGTATTTTAACGAACGCCGATCTGGAAAAGATTGTCGATACGTCGGACGACTGGATTACTTCGCGCACGGGCATCAAGCAGCGGCGTAAAGCCGCGCCCGGAGAATACACATCTCTTTTTGCGGTCCGCGCTGCGCGCCAGGCGATTGAACGTGCCGGGTTGGAGCCTTCCGATATTGATCTGATCCTGTGCGCCACCGTAACCCCTGATCAAATCCTTCCGTCCACAGGCTGCATCATTCAGGCCGAGCTGGGTGCGAATAAAGCAGCTGCAATGGATCTCGTTGCAGCCTGTTCTGGTTTCCTGTATGGACTAACCATTGCAGACACGATGGTCCGGACGGGGCAGTCGAAACATGCGCTGGTGATTGGCGCTGAGATACTTACGCAGTATGTTGACTACACGGACCGGCAGACCTGCGTATTGTTTGGTGATGGTGCCGGCGCAGCAGTGTTAGGGGCAGTGAATGGGGACCGTGGAATACTGGCCGCACGCATTCGCTCAGACGGAAGATACGAAGAACAGCTTTTCTCGCCGGGAGGTGGTACGAAAAGACCGTCGACGGCAGACACGCTTGCGGCGGGCGATCATTTCTTCAAAATGAAGGGCAACGAGCTCTTCAAGGTGGCTGTTCGATCGATGACCGACGTTTCGCGCGAGGTTTTGGAAACGGCGGGAGTCACGGCAGAAGACGTTAAACTTTTTATTCCGCACCAGGCAAATCAAAGGATTACTGATGCGGTAGCAAGTAAGCTTAACGTCGAAAGCGAACGCGTTTATTCAAACATTGCCATGCACGGCAATACTTCGTCGGCGTCAATTCCGATCGGGTTGGATGAATGCGTGGAGGCCGGCCGAATCAGCATTGGAGACCTGGTCTTGCTCGCTTCTTTCGGAGGCGGCGTCACCTGGGGTGGCGTGTTGATGCGCTGGTGAGCGCGGGTAAATCGTAAATGGTAAATGGTAAATGGTCTTGGTCGGGGGCAGTGCTGAGTGGGTCTTGAATGCGTTCAGCAGGTATAGACTCGAGCAGGTCGAAACCCAGCAGTTGCGGACTTCAGATTTAACTATTTACCATTTACGATTTACCATTCACAGATTATGGCGCTTGCGTACATTTTCCCTGGACAGGGATCGCAGTATCCCGGGATGGGAAAGAATCTCGTAGAGAATTTTTCGGTAGCCAAACGGATCTTTGAAGAAGCGGATGACGCGCTACAGTTTTTGATCTCCAAACTGTGCTTTGAAGGATCGGTCGAAGACCTGCAACTGACGGAAAACACGCAGCCGGCAATTTTCACTACATCGGCGGCGGTGTTTCGCACCGTTCAGTCTGAAGGTTTTCCTGTTCCTGAATTCGTGGCAGGCCACAGCCTGGGAGAATACTCCGCATTATTTGGAGCGTCATCGCTGTCTCTGCCGGATGCCGTTCGCACAGTTCGTTCACGTGGACGCTATATGCAGGAGGCCGTTCCAGTTGGTACTGGAGCCATGGCTGCAGTCATCGGCGCGGAACTGAAGGACATTGAAGCGGCTTGCGAAGAAGCGGCGCAGGGTAAGGTTTGCGCTCCCGCAAACATAAACTCGCCCAACCAGGTGGTGATTGCGGGAAATGCCGAAGCCATCGATCGCGCGATTGAGTTGCTGAAAGCGAGAGGCGCTAAGCGAGTCGTGAAGTTAAATGTCAGCGCACCTTTTCATTGCGCCCTGATGGAGCCAGCGCAGGAAAGGCTGGCCGCGGATCTTAACGCAATACAGTTTCAGAATTTGACGACCCCGCTGGTCACCAACGTCGATGCCGCGGTAATTACGAATGGAACCGAAGCGCGAGATGCGCTGGTCAGGCAAGTGACGGCGCCGGTTCGTTGGCTCGAGTCAGTGGAGTTGTTGATTAACGAAGGCGTTGATACCTTTGTCGAGCTTGGCCCAGGGAAGGTTTTGACGGGTCTGATGCGACAGATAAACAGAGATGTAAAGTGCCTTAATGTTGAGGACACGGCTAGCTTGAAAAGCACGAGTGCCGCCCTCGGACTGAAGTAATCTTAGAGACATTCAATCACAGAGGAGCAAACAAGATGCCCGATCAAGAGATCGAGAACAAGGTCAAACAGATTATCGTCGACGAGTTAGGTGTGGACGAAAACGAGGTCACACCCAACGCGCGGTTTATCGATGACTTAGGCGCCGATTCTTTGGATACAGTAGAACTGGTCATGCGGTTTGAAGAGGAATTCGGGATAGAGATTCCCGACGAAGACGCAGAGAAGATCCAAAGCGTGCGCGATGCGTACAACTACATCGACCAGCACAAGAAATAGTGCGGCGAGACGGACGACCGATGACCGTCGACGGACCATTAGCCGGTCATTTGCGCTAGAGTGTTCAGCCACCGTCGCCGGTCTCCGGTCGTCGGTCGTTTCCAAGGAGTGTTGATTTGACACGACGTGTAGTTGTCACAGGTCTGGGTCTGATAACACCGGTTGGCAATTCAGTTGAAGCGACCTGGTCCGCGCTGATGAAAGGTCAGAGCGGCGTCGATTACATCAAGAAGTTTGACACGGAAAAGTTTTCCGTTAAGTTTGCCGCCGAGATCAAGGATTTCGACCCGCTCCAGTTCATAGCAAAGAAAGAGGCGCGCAAGATGGGCGCCTTTATTCATTACGCCATTGCGGCCGCCACTGAGGCGATGGCGGACAGCGGATTTGCGCTGAATGAGGAGGGGAAGTTCCCGGCCGAGATTGCTGACAACGTCGGAACCTACATCAGCAGCGGCATCGGTGATTTTTGGGCCATCGAACGTGAGCACTCGAAGCTTTTAGAAGGGGGACCCGATCGCGTTTCCCCCTTTTTTATTGTTTCCGCCATCGTCAACCTCGCCGCGGGCCAGGTTTCCATACGCTACGGCGCGAAGGGGCCAAATTCGGCGACCGCCACAGCCTGCTCCGCCGGTGCCCATGCAATCGGTGACAGCTTCAAAATAATTCAGCGCGGTGACGCCGACGTGATGATCTGCGGAGGCGCGGAATCGGCAATCACACCCATGAGCGTTGCGGGTTTTGCCTCGATGCGAGCGTTGTCTACTCGCAACGACGATCCAGTACACGCATCGCGGCCCTTTGAACGGGATCGCGATGGATTTGTGATCGGCGAAGGGGCGGGTATCCTGGTCCTGGAGGAGCTTGAATTAGCAAAGCGCCGCGGCGCGCGCATCTACGCGGAACTGGTTGGCTACGGCATGACTGCCGATGCGTTTCACTTAACCATGCCCGATGAGACCGGCTCCGGCGCGATTCGTGTGATGCAAAAGACGATCAAGGATGCAGGCATTACACCTGAGCAGGTGGGATACATCAACGCGCATGGAACCTCGACGCCCTACAACGACAAGTTTGAAACGTTGGCGATCAAAAAAACTTTCGGCGAACATGCGTATAAGTTGGCGGTGAGTTCGACGAAGTCGATGACTGGCCACCTGCTGGGCGCGGCGGGCGGTATCGAGGGCGTGTTTTCGGTTCTTAGTCTTCATCGCAAATATCTGCCGCCGACGATCAATTACGTCAACCCTGATCCCGACTGCGATCTTGATTACGTGCCTAACGTAGCGCGCGCGGCTGAAGTGGAGTATACGTTGTCAAACAGCTTCGGATTTGGCGGAACGAACGCGTCGTTGTTGTTTAAGAGATATGAAGGACAGCAGGTGGTAAACAGCAGACAGCAAACAGCGGACAGCAGGAATTTTTGAGAATACTCATGACGCCTGTGCATCTCCTCTTCGCGGTTCGCTCCATTCCGGCTGTTTACTGTTCACTGTTTGCTGATTGCTGATTGCTGAGTGTTTGCTTATGAAAATCGTTGTCATGATGAAGCAGGTCGCGAACAAGGACGCGATTCTGCGGATTAACAAAGAAGGCACCTGGATCGAGGAGGCCGACCTCTCGTTCGAGGTTAGCGAGTCAGACGGCTACGCGCTGGAGGAAGCTCTGCGCGTAAAGGAAAAGCTCGGTGGCGAGGTTGTTGTTTGTTCCATGGGACCGCAGCGTGTGAAGACCGTCATCAAAGATGCGCTTGCACGCGGAGCTGACCGCGCAATCCACGTGGTCGTAGATAATCTCGGGTCTCTTACTCCGTATGCTGCGGCCAGTGCCCTGGCTGAGGCAGTTAGAGATGAAAAGCCGGATTTGATCTTCACTGGCTTACAGTCAGACGACTACGGTTATGGACAAACGGGCGTAATACTCGCGGAACTTCTTGGGTTGCCGCATGCGACTATCGCGATTGAAGTGGATGCTTCAGGCGACAAGCTGCGAGTTAAGCGGGAACTGGAGAGTGGTTGGTATCAGTGGTACTCAATGCCGACTCCGGCGCTACTGACGATTCAGTCCGGTATCAGCCAAATTCGCTACGCCACCCTGAAGGGGATCATGGCGGCGAAGAAAAAAGAGATCAAAGAAGTCTCGCCTGCTGCGGACGTTCCTGGGCGTCCATCCCATCAGCGGATTGAGAAGGTGTATCTGCCACAGAAAACGAAGCAGACACAGTTGCTTGGAAATGGCGACGCGAAGGCGGGAGCGGTTGAGCTGGCGCAGAAGCTCCACACCGAAGCGCGCGTCATCTGAAGTTGTTTAGAAGGCGGACTTGTCCGCCTGCTCGCAGTGGGCGGGACAAGTCCCGCCTCTAAACGTTATTCGGGTTTGGGTGCGGAATAAGTTCAAGTCTGAGGGTTACCCGGGAAGAGATCGCAAATGAGCAGTGGCGTATTAGTTTTCATCGAACATCGTGACGGCGTTCTAAACAAGACCTCGCTCGAGGCGATTGCCGCCGCGCAAAGCCTGGGTTCCCAGTTACAACAACCTGTCAGCGCAGTCATTCCGGGCGATAACGTCGACGCCCTGGCTGGCGATATCGCCAGCTACGATCTGGCGAAGGTGTTGAAGGCAACCAACCCGAAGCTGGCGCAGTACACACCCGACGGCTACGCCGACGCAATGGAACGCGTCGTCCGCCAATTAGACCCGCAGTTGGTGTTGATGCCACACACGTATCTCGTGCGCGACTTCGCACCCAAGCTGGCCGCGCGTTTTGAGAAATCGTTAATCAGCGACTGCATACGCGCGCAAGTGACCGGCGCCTCGATCACTTTTACGCGGCGTATTTTTCTGGGCAAGCTGGACGCGGATGTTGTTTCTGACGGCGCCGCGCCCGTGTTCGCAACCTTCCAATCGGGCGCCTACCGGCCGGATCAGGCGGCGAAGGGAAGCGGCGCGGCGGTAGAGGACATGCCGGTCGATGTTGGTGAGATTCGTATGACGCCGGAAGCGCCGTTCCAGGAAGTGAAGCAGGCTGTCGACTTGAGCAAAGCCGAGATCATTGTTGCTGTTGGCCGCGGCATCAAGAGCAAAGACAATCTGGCGTTGGCGGAGAAACTTGCGGAGGCACTTGGCGCTGACCTCGCTGCCTCAAGACCGATATGCGACGCTGAGTGGTTGCCGATTGACAGGCAGATTGGTTCCTCAGGCCAGACTGTCGCACCGAAACTTTACGTCGCCCTGGGAATCTCCGGCGCCATTCAGCACCTCGTGGGTATGAAAAACTCGGGAACCATCGTGGCAATCAACAAAGATCCTGAGGCGCCAATCTTCGACATTGCCGACTACGGAATCGTAGGTGATTTGTTTGAAGCAGTGCCCGTGCTGACAGAAGAGATAAAGAAAATCAAAGCGGGTTGAGATGATTCTCGAGACAGGCAAAAAGAGCGGGGGCAAGCCCACCTTCCCAACCACGAGCTGATTTTAGTTGAGTAACATTACCTGGTGGAAAGGCTTTCAATGAGAATCAACGACTCGACTAGAAAGCCTCTCAGGTTAGGAAGGCGGGCTTGCCCCCGCTCTTAGCTGAGTAACCTGGGCTTTCGGTTTGTATAGGTTCTGAGTTTCCTTCAGCACCTCCTCAGGCTTCCAATCATTACCACGATAAATCTTCACCACCTTACTATCCGGTCCAATCAATGCTGTACGCAGCGAATGGATCATTTGCTCTTTTCCGGTCTGCTCATCACGGTAGTACCGCAGCCCAAAAAACTGAGCGATGCCCTTAACTTCGTCCGCAGTTCCGGAAGCAAACTCCCAAGTCTCGAAAGTTTCGTCAGCGTATTTCCCGGTGAAGGCGGCGCCATAGCTGCGCAGCACTTTCGGCGTGTCATATTCCGGATCGAAGCTAATGCTTAGTAAATGCGTCTTCCCGTAGAGCTCGGGTTGTTTCTGCAGCTCCTGGTTTATCGTAGCGAAATTGCTGCTCATCAACGTGCACTGATCCGGATCCTGACAACGTGTGAAGATGAAGGTGAGCAGCAATGGTTTGCCTTTGTAGTCGTGAATTCGAATCGTTTTGCCGTCCTGATTGATTAGCCGGTAGTTCGGTATCTCGTCGCCCGGTTTTGGTTCTGCACCGGAGCCGGTGACCGGGTTAGTTGTATCAGTGCCTTCCTGGGCGATTACCACGTCTTCCAGCCACGATTGCGTGCCATCAACCACGTATGTCGCCGTTACGTGATCACCGGGCTTAACGACCTCGAGGACCCAGTTGTCCTTGACGCTGAAAGGCATCGTCATGGCAGGCATGTAGTCTTTAATGTCTTCGTGAGCGATTGTGACAAGGTGCTTGTCTTTCTCGACTGATACAACTTTGCCCTTCAGTTCATAATGCTTTTCGTTAGGCGAACGAGCCGGCTCCGACTTGCAACCCGAAAAGACAGACACAGCGAAGACAGAAACTATTACGAATAGGCAGTGTGCGATTTTGGTGTTCATGAATTGTGCGCGCGAACTATGAGAGTGATCGAGCTATAAATGCGAGCGACCGGATGGCATCAATCAATTAGAGCATCTGGATTGTATTCTGCCTCATCAGCAGTGTCCTAATTCGAAAAACGAATACGATCCACGAATTACATGAAAGCTCGAACAAAATTTAGTGTTGTTTCGTGTGATTTCGTGGATCGTCCACTGTTCGTTAACAAATTCCCGCAATCTCGGTGTAACCTAGCGCCGATGCAAACCAGAGATAGCAGACAGCAAGTAGTCAGGCGCGCAGAACTGCTTGATGGCGCCGTCATTGCAGATCAGATCAAGCACGAAGTGGCTCAAGAGGTCGTGCGACTGCGAACCAAGCACGACGTCCAGCCTTGTCTCGTCGCAGTTCGTGTCGGAGACGACCCGGCGTCTGCTGTTTATGTGCGGAACAAAATGCGCGCTTGCGAGGAAGTGGGAATACGCTCCGAACATCATGCTCTTCCTGCGACAACTTCGGCGAGCGACCTTGCGGATCTAATTGAATCGCTGAATACCAGGGCTGATGTCGACGGAATCCTGGTCCAACTCCCGCTGCCGGCCGGAATTGAAGAATCCGGAATCATCGAAGCCATCGATCCGCAAAAGGACGTTGACGGCTTTCATCCGCTCACGGTGGGAAGACTCGCGATGGGAAGACCTACTTTCGTTCCCTGCACACCCGCCGGAATCATTGAGTTATTGAAGCGCTCCGGCATCAACATTAGTGGTACCGACGCGTGCGTTGTCGGTCGCAGCCAGATCGTGGGCAGACCTATGGCGCAGTTGCTGTTGCAAAATGATGCCACCGTCACCATCTGCCACTCGCGTACGCACGACCTGGCGGCTGTAACCAGACAAGCCGACTTGTTGGTCGTGGCAATGGGTCGTCCTGGTTTTATCGGACGCGAACACATCAAGCCAGGTGCAACCGTGATTGACGTCGGCATGAATAAAGTGACTGATGAGGCAACTGCTCGCCGGTTGTTTGGCGATGAAGTCGAAACCAGACTCGGAGCGATAGCCAAACGCGGCTACACGCTCGTCGGCGATGTTAATCCCGCGGAAGCCGACGAAGTTGCGGGGCGACGCACGCCGGTTCCGGGCGGAGTGGGCCTGCTCACGGTGGCGATGTTGATGCGCAATACATTGCAAGCGGCTCGGCAACGCAGAAGCCTGGCACCGGGCATCGACGAGTGATGCTGCGCGTTGGCCTGACAGGATCGATTGCAGTAGGGAAGTCGTTCGTCACAGACGTCCTGGCTGAACTTGGGTGTCATGTGCTGGATGCTGACGAGATCGCCCGAGAGGTGGTTGCGCCCGGCTCCGCCGCATTGAAGCAGGTGACTTCTGAATTTGGCACAGAAGCACTTCAGGCAGACGGCACACTTGATCGCGCCACGCTCGGGTCAATTGTTTTTGCCAATCCGGAAAAGAGACAACTTCTAAATTCGATACTCCATCCCTACATTATTGCTGCGCAGGATCAACGTCTGCGCGAGTGGGAAGCAGGAGATCCATACGGGATCGGTGTTGTTGACGCGGCGTTAATCGTCGAATCGGGCGGATACAAACGTTTTGATAAGCTTATCGTTGTTCATTGCCGGCCTGACGTGCAGCTCCAGCGTCTTATGAAACGAAGCGGTTTGAGCCAGGCTGAAGCTGAACAGAGGATTCAGTCCCAGATGCCGCAGCAAGAGAAGAAGAAATTTGCCGACTTCCTGATCGATACGTCTGACGGTTTCGAAGCTACGCGCGAGCAAACTGAGCAGGTCTACGCGGCGCTCCGGAAAGAGCAGCAGAATGATTAACAGTCGTCTACAAAAATACACGAGGTTCCGAACCTACGCTCCGAAATGGCTCGTATTCGGTCTCCTGTTTTCGCTCATGCTGACACACGCCGGATGCTTTCTCGATGAGCCTGTCGAGCCTTTCTACGGCCGCGTCGTGGCGCCGCGCGGACAGGAGTTTCACTGGAGCGACGGTGGTCTTCCTCAAACATTCGATCCGGCGTTTGCCGCAGCGCCTCCCGATACCGATCTGGTTCGCGCAATATTTGAGGGGCTGACTGATTACGATCCGCGGACGCTCGCGCCCGTGCCGGCAGTTGCGACACGCTGGGAGTCTTCGAACGGCGGGCGTATTTGGACATTCTATTTACGTGACGATGCGCGCTGGTCCAACGGCGAGCCAGTTACAGCTGGCGACTTTGTTCGTTCCTGGCGCCGTATCGCTAAGATTGGCGACTTGGCGCCTCATACGGACCTGCTTGCGAACATCGAAGGTGCAGACAAACGTCCTGAAGCCACTCAAGTCCAGCCAACCAAACCAGTGTCGCCAGGCAAACCAACGGTGGAACCCGCGCCGAAAGATGTCGTAGCCATCGATCTTGGCTTGGAAGCCGTTTCCGACCGCGTGCTGCGAGTACGTCTGCGACGGCCGGACATGAACTTTCCAGCTTTGGTAGCACATCCCGTCTTTAGGCCGGTGAAGTTGAATGATGAACTCGTTCTGACGAAACTGGCGGCTGAGGGTTTGGTTTCGAATGGGGCTTTTTCAGTCTCGAAGACTGAGCGCGAACGAGTCTCGTTGGAACGCGCCAACCACTATTGGGACAAAAAGCAGGTTGCTCTTGAGCGCGTGATTTTTGTTGGACAAAAGGATGCGGAGTCCGCTTTGGCGGCTTATCAAGCTGGGGAGGTCGATGCGGTGACCAACGCAGCGTTTGAACCGCTGGTGATAAAACTTCTACAGCCCTACGAAGATTTTCGACGCACCACTTACAGCGCGTTGACCTACTACAGTTTCAACACCCAGCGAGAACCTTTTGATGACGTTAGAGTGCGCGAAGCGTTGGCTTTGGGTTTTGATCGTGAACGCATCACGGAAGACGACCTCGGCGGCGCGATGGAACCTGCAAAACGTTTTTTGCCTGAGACTGTAAACGATTCGGAAAAACCTGTAGTCGAGAAATCCGAACTGCTCGAGAAAGATTACGAACGGGCCAAAAGTCTATTGGCGGATGCCGGGTTTCCCGATGGCGAAGGTTTTCCAACGGTTCGTCTGCTAATAAACCGAAACGAGCAGCAGCGCATCGTGGCACAGTCCATCGCGGCGATGTGGCGCAGCGTCTTGAATATTGAAACTGAAATCATACTGAAGAACTGGGACGAGTATGAGGCGGCAATTCAAGCTGGAGATTATGACGTTGTCAGACGGGGAATGGTGATGCAAACACCGGACGAGCTGACGAATATCCGCGCACTGTTCCAGGAAAATCTTCCACCGGTTCAGGCGACCCCGGAAACATTGACGCCTGAAGCTGGTAATGGCAAGGCGGCAAACACGAAGACAACGCCATTAGGAAACCGCCCGGCTATCGAAACAGAGAGTGAGGCGTTAAACGATCTGAGTTCGATGCCTATCTATTTTGCCTCGTCGTATGCGCTGGTGAAGCCCTACGTTAACGGCTTCGATTCTAACGTTCTGGACGCCCCGTCGCTTAAGACGGTCCGCATCGATACGAGTTGGAAGAAACCAGAGGCCGCAACGCCAACCAAGTGAAATCAGAACCGTCTTGATAATGACGTTTTCGCGTGTTAAGTTCCGCTCGTGTCCGTAGCCTTACTTAGCTTTCCAAAACAGATGGATGGCATTCTCAAACGAATAAGCGCGGCGCTGGTCCTTGCCTCAGTCGTGTTTGGCGGGATCTCCTGTCGCCCATCGGTCGGCAACGAGCAGTTTTTCGGGAAAACGACACCGCCTGCGCGTAACATCCTGCGGTACGTGAGTGGAGATGAACCAGAATCTCTCGATCCTCAGGGGACTACCGGCCAGCCAGAAGGCCGGATCTTCATGGCACTCTTCGAAGGCCTCGTTGATTATCATCCAAAGACAATGGAGCCGATACCGGCGATTGCCGAGCGCTGGTATGCGAATAACGACTCGTCTGAGTTCGTTTTTATTTTGCGAAAGAACGCGCGCTGGTCAAACGGCGAGGCGATTACGGCTAACGATTTCGTTTACACGATGCGGCGTGGTCTAAAGCCTGAGACAGCTTCGCGAAACGCCAACCTTGCTTACTACATCAAGTATGCGCCCGCCTTTAATTCCGGCGATGTTTTTGTGCAGGACCCGCAGACAAAAGAGTTTCTGCTGGAAAAAGATTTGGCCGAAAGTTCTGAGGTGGTTGAACCATTAAGCCAAACAGCACTTGCTTCTCCCGAGCTCTTATCACCTGCAGGACCTAGCGATCCCAACGACACACTGCTCGGAGCGACTGATAGTACTTTCCATCAGCTCATGCATTCTCCAGCGAGGCTGACGCTTCCCGGCGACGAGAAAAAACGAAACAAAGCCGTCTCAAGCAACCCTAAGCTGCAGGCGGCTGTCGCAGGCAAGGAGTTCGTGCCTGTTAAAGGTGAGGACATCGGCGTGGAGGCGGTTGACGACTACACGGTGCGAATTTCGTTGAGCCAGTCGGCGCCATTCTTTCTCGGTCTTCTGGCGAATCAATTTTTCCGCTTCATTCCGAGCAAGGCGATTGAGCAATTCGGCGAGAACTGGACTGAGCCGGCGCACATTCTCACCTGTGGCCCGTTCAAACTGCGATCGTGGGAACCCTATAATCAGATTGTTGTCGAACGTGATCCGATGTACTGGGATGCAGCCAACGTTCACCTCGATGAGATCTATTTCTATCCGATGATCGACTTGCCTACGATTATGAACCTCTACAAGGTGGGCGAGATTGATGCGGCGCTTAATCACGCCGTGCCGACTACCTGGTTGGACATGGTGCGACCAAAGAAGGATTACATGGACGGTCCCGAGGCGGCCATCACTTACATTTTGATCAATGTCACAAAGCCTCCAATGAATGATGTCCGTGTTCGCAAGGCCTTTAACATGGCAATCGATCGCGATACCTGGGCCGCCTCGCGAAAGGTTGTTAAGCCTCTAACTGCGTTTTCGCCGGAAGGGATTTTTAAAGGTTATCCGCAACCGAAAGGAGATGGATTCGATCCGGAAAGGGCGCGCCAACTACTAGGAGAGGCTGGCTATCCAGTTGAGAAGCGCGGCGATGGAACCTTCGCGTGTCCGAAGTTCCCAGTCGATCAGGTTGAGTACATCTTCAACACCGCCTCCGCAAACAGACGCATGGCGGAACACATGCAGGCCCAATGGAAACAGGTTCTCGGCATCACGGTTCAGCTCAGGAACATGGAGACGAAAACCTTTTTCAGTGCGCGACCCAAGTTGGAATATAAGGGGTTCGCGCTCGGCATCTGGGGCGCCGATTACATGGACCCGTTTACGTTTCTGAATTTGTTTTCCACACCGACAGGGGACAACGGTAGCGGCTGGTTTGACCCGAAATACCTTGACATGCTCAATGAAGCAAATCGCACGCTGAACAAACAGCAACGCTATGAGCTGCTGGCCAAAGCAGAAAAATATCTACTCGATGCGCAGCCGATTATTCCCATCGAGACGTTGGCAGTGAATTTTGTGAAGAAGCCGTATGTGAAGGGAATGTACCCAAACGCGGGTTCGATGTACCCATGGAAGTTTGTTTACATCGAACGCGACACTTCCAAGTGGGACTATTCGAGCCCGAGTTTGACGGACTAGTCTAGCGCAAACTCTAGTTTGCGTTGTAAGTAGGACAGACATTCCTGTCTGTCCAGTTAAAAATCGGACAGGCACGAATGCCTGTCCCACCAACGATGATTTCATTCATCATTCGACGCCTGCTCATCACCATACCGACGATACTCATCGTCATCACCCTTACGTGGGGATTGATCAGGTTGGCGCCCGGCAATTTCTACACCGGCGACAAACCCATTCCGAAGGCGATCGAAAACAACATCCGCCAAAAGTATGGCTTGGATAAGCCCTGGTATGTTCAGTATGGCAAGACCATGGGCCACATCGTGCGCCTCGACTTCGGCAATTCGCTTAAGTACGAAGGTCAATCCGTCAATAAGATCATCGGGCGGTCGCTGCCAGTCTCAGCAGCGGTGGGATTGTCGGCATATGTGCTGGCGCTCCTGGTTGGAATTCTGTTGGGTTCTATTGCGGCGCTGAAACAAAACTCGAAGTGGGACTACGCGACGATGGGGCTGGCAATGGTGGGCATATCGATCCCAAACTTCGTGCTTGGCCCCATCCTGGTGCTGATTTTTTCGCTCACGCTTTACTGGCTTCCACCAGCGCGCTGGGGCGGCTTCCCCAGTTGGAGTTTGGTGCTCCCCGTTATCACGCTGTCCGCGATTTACATGGCTTACATTGCGCGACTCACGCGAGCAGGGATGCTGGAAGTGCTCCGCTCCGACTACATTCGCACTGCACGCGCAAAGGGATTAAGTGAGCGGCAGGTGATCATGCGTCATGCATTGCGCGGCGGATTACTGCCCGTGGTTTCGTTTACCGGTCCAGCATTAGCGTTTCTGTTAACCGGCACGGTCGTGGTTGAACGACTGTTTGCGCTGCCGGGTCTCGGTAACTATTTCATTCAGGCGTCGCTCAATCGCGATGAGCCGCTGATCATCGGCATCGTGGCTTTCATCGCTATCACGCTTCTTTTGATGAATTTGTTGGTGGACATTGCGTACGGCTATCTCGATCCTCGTATTCGATATTAGCAGGACAGACGGCAAACTAAGTTTGCGTTACCTATGAGCGACGACCGACCCATCATTCCAGCTGATCACGACGAGCCCGAGTCCGGCGTGACTCCAGACCCAGCTCCGGCCTATCGCGAGGGCGATGTAATTCATACTCCGCCTGAATTCGCAGTGGCTGAAGCTGACGTTTTTGCGCCCGAAAGGGGAGACGTCATTCGTGGCACTTCACTTTGGCGAGACGCCTGGCGCCGGCTGTTGAAAAACAAACTGGCCGTGTTTGGCATGGTGGTAGTCATCATCGTGTCCATCGCGTCTATTGTTGGTCCACCGATAATTAAAAAGGCCACCGGCTACGCTCCCGACTACATTCCCAGCGACGCAAAGCTGATCCAATCGTTCCCGCCGTTCACAGCGCCGGATGGATCGTTCTCGTGGTTACATCCTCTGGGCACAGACAACAGCGGACGCGACGTGCTTGCCCGTGTTCTTCAGGGCGGACAAATTTCTTTGATGGTCGGCATTATCGCCACTCTCGTGTCATTGATCATTGGAGTCGCTTACGGCGCCATTGCCGGCTATCTCGGCGGACGCATCGACAATCTGATGATGCGCCTGGTCGACGTCTTGTATTCGCTGCCTTACATCATTCTGGTGATCGTCTTGCTGGCGATGTTTCGCCGCACCACGCCGACGGGCCAACTGGTGCTGCTCTTCATAGCGCTAGGCTCTGTGTCGTGGCTGACGATGGCGCGAATCGTTCGAGGACAAGTGCTGTCACTTAAGAACCAGGAATTCGTCCTGGCCGCGAGAGCCACTGGGGTTTCGACGCCTCGAATCATTTTTCGCCATATCGTGCCCAACACCCTGGGACCCGTGATCGTTTATGCCACGCTGACGATTCCAACCGTGATGTTGACGGAAGCATTTCTTTCATTCCTTGGGTTTGGCGTGCAGGCGCCGCTGGCATCGTGGGGAAGCCTGGCCACGGAGGGCATCGCGAACATCGGTATCTTCCCCTGGCAGCTTATTGGCCCGGGAATAACGATGGCGGTAACGCTTTTTTCACTCAACTTTCTTGGCGACGGGTTGCGCGACGCGCTCGATCCGCAGATGCGGAAGTTTTGAGATCCGATGAGTAGCACCAACGGAAATCTTCTTGAGGTCAGGGACCTGCGCACCTACTTCGACACCGAAGACGGAGAGGTGAAGGCGGTCGACGGCATCACGTTTGACATGAAGCGCGGCGAAACGCTTGGAATCGTAGGCGAGTCAGGGTCCGGAAAATCAGTTGCCAACCTCTCAATACTTCGTTTGATTCCACAGCCGCCGGGGCGAATCGTTTCCGGTGAAATCATTTTTAACGGCACAAACATTCTGCGGCTTAGTGAAAATGAAGTGAGAAAGATTCGCGGGCGCCGCATTGCGATGATCTTTCAGGATCCGATGACTTCCTTGAATCCCTTTATGAAGATCTCCCGGCAGCTAATGGAAATTACGCAGTTGCATCTGGGCCACACGAAGCGTCAGGCTTACGACCACGCCATCAAAATGTTGGACACCGTGGGTATTCCCGACGCCCGAGCGCGTGTCGATAATTATCCGCACGAATTTTCTGGGGGCATGCGCCAGCGAGTAATGATCGCGATGGCGCTCTCCTGTGAGCCGGAGTTGCTTATCGCGGATGAGCCTACAACCGCGCTCGACGTGACTATCCAGGCGCAGATTCTGGAGTTGATTAAGACGTTGAAACAGGCAACCGGCACCAGCGTCATTCTGATCACGCACGACCTTGGTGTGGTCGCCGGGATGACAGACCACGTAATCGTTATGTATGCCGGGAAAGTCTTCGAGCAGGCGCCCACAAGAGAGTTGTTCGCCGTGCCAGGAAATCCATACACGAAAGGATTGCTGCGTTCAGTTCCGGATCCCGCGGCTGACCACGAGTTGTATCAAATACCTGGTTTGCCTCCTGACGTGGCACATCTTCCGGCAGGTTGCCCGTTCGCGCCGCGCTGCGAACGGGCCGAAGAGATTTGCACTCGAGAGTTTCCACCGTTTGTGCAACTGACTTCGGATCACTATTCGCTGTGTCATTTTGCGAAAGAAGTCTATGAAACGTCGCGTGCCGGCATTCGACCGTAAGGCTGGATTCGGAGTGCGGCGGCTTGACGCCGCTTTCGTATTCCCTGTGTTTGAGAGAGGCGGACCAAAAGCGGCGTCAAGC
>JALZOO010000585.1 GCA_030913905.1 Acidobacteriota bacterium | reverse complement strand
CACGCCAGGCTATGCCCTGGGCCATGTTTCCGGCCGATGCCGTCAAGACTCCGCGAGACAACGTCTCGGGCGAGAGATGGCCCATGGCGTTCGTCGCGCCACGAATCTTGAACGAGCCGATAGGTTGAAGGTTTTCCAGCTTGAGGTAAATCTCCGCGGGTGTTTCCCTGGCGTTAAGTCGAACGAGCGGGGTGCGGATCGCTGAACCGGCGATCATTTTCCGGGCGGAGTGGATTTGAGAAAGAGACGGAACATTTTCCATATATCATTTCACATTTCTCATTTTCGTTATGCTGAGTGTCATAGTGGACGAGCTATCCGCAGATTTCACAGATTACACAGATTAGGAGAAACGGATTCACGGTTTACAACTCAAGTGTTCGAGGCACACAAGCTTCAAACCGTCGGCCTTCTTTAATCTGTGTAATCTGCGTAATCTGCGGATAACGTCCCCTCCTACCAAATGAGCAATGAGGAATGTGAAATGAGAAATGGAAGATCTTCTTTTCTTAAAACGAAACCCAAGTCCCAACGTTCAAATCACGAGCCTTCCGGTATAGGTACTCCGCCGCGGCTAGATCCTCAATGGCAAGGCCAAGAGATTTGAAACAGGTAATCTCCTCGGTTGATGTTCGACCGGGTTTATCTCCTTTAAGAACTTCGCCAATCTCCGCACGAATATGATCGGGGCCGATTACGCCCTCACGCGCTGCGAAGAGGTAGTCACCGGCTTCGTTAATAGTTGATTCACGCCGGTCCACAAACAGACTCACTGCGGCCATTGTCTCACTGTCTACCTCGCGCGTGGTTGGAATGCTCGACCCTACTAGATTCAAGTGGGCGCCGGCTGAGATCCATTCGCGTTTCACGATTGGCTCGACGGCGTTGGTCGTAGTGGCGATTAGATCGGAGCCTTTTAAAGCCTCTTCTACAGTCTCCACCGGTTCAATAGGGAATGAAAAGTTTTGCCTCATCTCCTCAGCAAAGCTTTGTGCGTGTTCAATGCGCCGGCTCGCTATGCGGCAACGCTTGATCGATCGGACCTCAGACATCGCTGCCAGATGCGTGCGTGCCTGGACACCGGAACCGAGTATCGCGAGATTGCCGGCATCGGGCCGCGAAAGCAGGTCTGTCGCTACGCCTGAGACTGCCGCTGTGCGAATGGCCGTAATAGCTGAAGCACTCATCATGGCCAGCAGCTCGCCAGTCTCCGCGCTAAAAAGCAGCACACCTCCCTGATGTGAATCCATACCTTTCGCTGGATTTCCAGGGAATACGCAGATTGCCTTTAACCCAAATGCAGCCTGATGATCAGAAATGCCGCCGGACATGTAGGATGGCATCAATCCCATTACGCCTTTGGCGTCAGGTGGCCGGATGATTGTTCTCAACGGCTGATGGACCTTACCGGAGGCGAGCGCGAGGAGGGCGTCACGCATAACAGCGATGCATTTTTTGATCGGAAGTAGCTCTACGACTTCCTCATGACTCAGGATAAGGATCTTCATAAGGCTGTAAATCGTAGATGGTAAATCGTGAATAGGAAAATTCGCGCTCAACGTGGGATGTGTCTTGGTCCTAACCCTGAGGCATTCAGTGTTGAGTGCCAATATTCAAAAGCAGCGGGGGCAGGCCCCCTTCCTGACCTCGAGACATTCTGGCTTGAGTGCCCATATCCAAGAGCGGGGGCATGCCCCCTTCCTGACCTCGAGACATTCCGGCTTGAGTTCCAATCTCCAAAAGCGGGGGCAGGCCCCTTCCTGACCTCGAGACATTCGGTGTTGAGTTCACTTTACGTAGGATCGCCGGTCTTGTTTCCGAAGAGATAGACGTTACCCAGCGACTTGACTGTACCTGCTAAACCCACGCCATTGAAAACGAGCGCCACGTCAGCGATTCCTGCCTGGCCGGCCGTTACAGTGATACCGGCGGTTACGTTGTTTCTGATCGTCGTGTTTCTTACAAACACTCGGCCACCGCCAACCCTGATTCCGCTCCCTTTGAATCCATCGATTACACAATCCTCAATGGAAACGGAACCCTCCGTGCTTATATTGATCCCATTCAGACCTGTGCCCAGTCCGTTTATCGACAGACCGCGCAGGCGCACTGCCATGAGTGCTGGATCCTTGACCTGCCCCATGTCAATAGTGATGCCAGTGGTGCCTGCGCCTCCAAGCACGCTCGACAACATCCCCGTCCCATCAATGGTGATCGATTTCCTGATTATCACGATGCCGTACCCGCCCGGGTCTAAAACACTAATTTCTCCTCCTGCTTGTGTCTTGAAAATGGCGCCTGCAAACGTCTTGCAGGGAGCGGTGCGACTGCAAGGGTTGACATCATCGCCAACGCCGGACACCCACGTTCGGTTGGCTTGCGCCTGCGCCGCCGACGAAATTAGTGCGATCAAGAGTGAAGCGTAGAAAACTTTAGCGAAGTTGTTCATTAGGAGTCTCCTGGAGTTTTGGGAATGTGCTGACAAGACTCGACGCGCTTACGCGGCCATTTTTGAGGCCGGGGCAAGCCCGCCTTCCTGACTCTGAGATATTCGATGTTGCGAGTTACGAGAGGTGCGAGTAGGACGTCAATCGCGCCTCGTGGCGCTTTGTATCACGGATTTACCGCAGCGGTCGAGGATTGAGGGAGCAGAAGGCAGTAGGCAGAAGGCAGACAGCAGGAGCAGGAGCAGGAGGCAGGAGTCAAGTAGGAATGTCTCCAGGTCGGGAAGGTGGGCTTGCGCGCTCTTGCAAAGCTGAGGAAAGAACAATTTCTGCCCGCGGCTTCTACATTGCACATTCTGGTTTAGAAGCACAGAATGCCTGCAGACAAACCTGCCAGTGAACTGTCAAACCGTGAACCGATGAAAGCACGCAGGGCGCTCTCACCGCCGCTCCACTGCTGCCTCCAATA
>JALZOO010000533.1 GCA_030913905.1 Acidobacteriota bacterium | reverse complement strand
GCTTGAGACGCTCGACCATCAACTCCAACATCGGCTTGCCCAGGATTGGCTGCAGCACTTTTCCCGGCAAACGAGTCGAGCGAAACCGGGCCTCAATAAAGCAGATAATTTTCATTTCCGCGTCCATGTATTCCTATTAAATAACCCTACCCCTCATGCACATGTTTTTGCTCAATGCTGCGATTAATTTCGCGCAGTTCCGGCTTTTCGTCCAGAAGAGCAATCACATCGCGCCATCCAAAATTACCATCTACCCCCAATTGCAGATAAATCTGCCGCACGAATTCGAGATCTTCCGGAGTATCAACGGTCCATCGCCAATCGGCTCGATCAGCGTCCGACACCACACTCAGAAGTTTGAACTCGTCCGGATGCTCATAGATGTGAATTGTTACATGCGAGCGCTCATAAGGTTTAGCAGCCCGCCGCCAGGTATCTTCCAACGCTTGAAGCGTGAAGACCTCAGTATCCAATCCTCGAGGATAAGACTGCGGGATTTTATTACTGGCATAGTCAACAGCCGGGTTGGCTTGCTTGAAGCAACTTATGACATGGTCGCTCACTTCAGGGTCCAGAAGGGGACAATCTGAAGTGATGCGTACACAGACATCGGCAGAATAAGTCCGTGCGGCATTGACAAATCGGTCCAGGACGTCGGAATTGCTTCCACGAAAGACGGGAACATCTAAGCTCTCGCACGCACCCTCAATGTCGTCGTCAATTGGTAATGTCGATGTTGCCACAACGACGCTATCAACATATTCACAGCGTTTGGTCCGGCCCACCACTCGGGCCAGCATCGTCTCGCCGGCAATATCCATAAGGACTTTACCCGGCAGCCGGGAAGAACCCATGTGCGCCTGAACAATGGCAACAGTTTTCATTTCGATCGCTCAAACCCGCCCGATCCGTGCGCAGATCAATGACCGGCAGCTACACGTTCTATGAGATTAACCAGTTGTGGAAAGTTCTCATTCCAGTTGGCCCCGGAACGAGCGACTCCAACGTTTGCCGTCTTCATTTTTTGCAGTCGCAGCGGATCCGACAGCACTTCTTCAAGTGCGCGGGCCATGGATGACGGATCTCCGGGTGAGAATAACCAACCATTCTCTCCTGTCTTGACCCATTCCTTGTTTCCGAAAGAGTCTGTCACCACAACGGGTAAACCACTTGCCATGGCTTCCAAAAGCGAGATCGATGTTCCATCGCTCAGAGCCGAGCTGACATACACGTCGGCCGCACGGAAGTAATCTGGCAGCAATTCGTAGCCGACTCTTCCCGGAGCGTGAATGAAGTCGTTCAGCTGTAGTTCGGAAATAAGTTTGCCGATCTTTTTACTTTCAGAACCATCGCCAAGCAGAATCAACCGAACCTCCGGATGGCGCTCACGAAGCAGGGCAAAAGCATTAACCAAAACGTCGATTGAATACAGTGGTTCCCATGTTCGAGTAGAAATGAGAACCGGGTTTCGTTCCCAATTAAGCCTCTCACGGAGCCCCAGGGCTGACGGCCCCGGAGTGAACTGCTGGAGGTCGATCCCCCATGGGAATGTCACGATGTTTTCATCTGACATTTCCGTGAAAGAATGAATCTTCTCTCGTACTGCCTGACAGTCTCCCAGGGCGCCTGCCGAGCGATTCAAAGTGTAACGAGTCCTTTGGCCCATTCGAAAATTCCGCGTAGCATCCACCAGCAAATCGGAGCCCCATGACATCGCGATGAGTGGACGGTATTGAGTGAGAGACACCAGAAATGCGGAGGTCTGGACGGGCCCGGCAACTACTGCGCTTGGTTGTATGTCGGCGAGTATCTGACGCAGGGCAGCATATCGGTGGTAGTAGTCAGGAAAACTATCTAAGAGCAAGTGCTCACCAACCCATGAAAGGTCATGCACCCCTTTTGGCAGGCTGCGAAGATCCAGTCGCTCGTCGATCAATCGCAGGTAGCTCACCTCAAGTCCTGAGTCAACGAAACTCTGCAGAAATCGACGGTCGTGCGTAGTGTAGCCACGCGAAAAATAAAGCAACTTCAAGTTAACTCCGTCCACTTGAAGTAGTCGCCTTGTTTCATTTCACCGCGGAGAGTGCGACCGATCAGATCAGGTATGTGGTTTGGTGAAATACTGTCCAGCGGCGCGGGCCTCAGAGGATCAAGATCGGCGCGAGAGAGTACTTTGCCGGCTGGTAAATCTGCGGCCGCGCGAACACAGCGACGCTGCACGACAATGGTTTCTTTTTCGTTCTCCTCGACAACCTTGTTCCCACTACCCAGAGCCAGCTCCAGCTCACGAGTTCGGTCCACCATCTCACGCCACGTAACGGGGTCGAGAGCGAAAGCGTGGTCAGGTCCCTCACGACTGCAATCGTCAGTGAAGTGTTTTTCAACCGCGCGTGCCCCCAACGCCACCGCACCCAGTACTGCCGCATGTCCCGGCGTATGATCACTTAGACCCAAAACTAAATCGGGATACATGGCATGGAAGGTGCGCAACACATTCAGCTGAACGTATCGAAAATTCTCTCGGCTACCCGTATAGTTGGTGTTGCATTGCATCAGCAACAGCTGCGGATTGATCTTTAAGATTGCATCTACTGCCCGCTGCACCTCTCCTAAGTCTGAGGCTCCCGTTGCCAGCAGTATCGGCTTACCTTTCCTGGCCATGTATTCCAACTCTTCGATCCAGGTAATTTCACCTGACCCAACCTTGTAAGCAGGCATGTAGGCATCCAGCATGTCAATCGCTTCAAAATCATAAGGCGAGGAGAAGAAGTCGATTTTCGCTTCGTCACACGCTTGCTTCAGCTTCTCCGTCCAGTCCCACTGGAGCGACGCGTCTTCATAAACCTCAAAAACGGATTTCTTCCACTTGGACTGGTGGGAGAGTTGTCCGCCCAGCGTCTCAAAGCCCCGCTGACTCACAATTTTGCCCGCACGAAAATGCTGGAACTTCGCAGCGTCTGCTCCTGCTTCAGCTGCCAGCTGTATCAATCTCAAGGCGCGGTCGAGATTGCCGTCGTGGTTAGCTGCAATGTCGGCAATAAAATAGGTCGGCGCATCCTCGCTGACTCGACGTGAACCAATGTGAATCTCTGCCATCGTCTTTTCCTTACGTCTTCATGTTGTCAGATCCTGGGAACCTCTCAGCGCCTTGAAATGCTTTAACCCGGAAAGGAGATCCGGCATAGCTTTGCCAAGAGTTCGCTCAACCTTAACCGTGCTTAGTGAAGTATTTCGTGGACGTGGAGCCTTGAGGCTCGAGTCGGCGATTGAGGTCGCCTTCACCAATTGTCTGTCCATTCCAAATACCGTTGCCAAGTTCAAAGCAAACTGATGTTTGCTGCACGATTCAGAACCTGTGACATGGTAAAGCCCCGTCATTCGTCGCTCCATCATGTTCAGGAGAATCTCGCTTAGGTCGTTAACAAGAATGGGACTAAATATTACATCCTCGAACGCGGGGATTGTCTGCTGTGCTTCAAATCGAGCTAACATCCATTCAGCTAAGCTCAACTTCTTTTGCACGTTCCATCCGTAGATGTTCGTCCTGACTATCAAACTCTCGGCGAGTTCCTCGCGAACTGCTTGCTCGCCCGCCAGTTTGGACTGGGCGTAGACGTTGAGAGGATTCGGAATATCGTCCTCGGAATAATCGCCCTTTTCACCGTCAAATACCGAGTCAGTTGAGATATAGACCAAGCCCGCCCCGAGAATTCGTGCCTCTCTCGCAAGATTCCGGGAAACTGTTGTATTGATCAGCCGAGCCTTATCAGGTTGCTCTTCACAGCCATCGACATCGGTTAGAGCGGCACAATGAACTATCCAGGTAGGCCGCAAAGAATGTAATAGCTTTTCTACTTCCTGCTGATCCGTTAAATCGACTGTGACGGACTCCAAGCCGGAGCCAGCCACCGGGTGCTGATGAGAAAGCGCCACTAAAGGCCGATGGTATTGGCGGGCTACAGACACGAAACTCGCGCCCAAGAGTCCGCTGGCTCCCGTGACCAGAATCAAGTAAGAACCTCTAAAATTTACTCTGCCGCAGCACGCGGTTGAGGGATTGTGCTCAACTCAAGACTCATGACCAGCAAGTTCCTCCACCTCCTCGAGGTTGGCCATTGTCCTTAGCTGTTCAGTTGAGAGCCACGAAGAGTTACTGTCGCTGTTATAAGCAAATCCGTCCGGCAAGGAGTTGCCGCCGGTCAATCGCGCCTTATCCCACCATGGAAACATCGGCTCGATTACGAACATGTCATCAAACTCTCGCGCATAGCGCGCTTCGTCCGCGGAGACCAGGGATTCATGGATTTTTTCGCCGGGCCGGATACCGTTGAAAGACACCTCACAATCCGGTGCGATCACGTCGGTCAAATCCATAATCTTCATACTTGGAATCTTAGGCACAAAGATCTCACCACCATGCATTGACTCTGCGCAGCGGATTACGAAGTCCACGCCCTGGTCAAGCGTGATCCAGAACCGGGTCATTCGCTCGTCGGTTACCGTCACCTTTCCGCTTTGTCGCTGCTTCAGGAACAAAGGGATGACGCTGCCACGGCTGCCCACCACATTTCCGTAGCGCACACAACTGAATCTAGTGGCCTCGCCTCCGACATAGGAATTGCCCTGCACAAATAGCTTTTCGGCGACGAGTTTCGTGGCGCCGTAGAGGTTGATGGGGTTGACGGCTTTATCCGTACTCAAAGCGACAACTCGCTTGACTCCCTTATCGATCGCGGCGTCTATGACATTCTTGGCGCCCAGGATATTAGTCTGTACGGCCTCGAACGGATTGTACTCACATGCCGGAACCTGCTTCAGGGCCGCCGCATGAATCACGATGTCCACGCCGTCGAACGCCCGGTAAAGCCGCTCCTTATCGCGGACGTCGCCTACAAAGTATCGAATCGGGTATTCCCCGGATAGGTCACTCCAGGTCTGACGCATGTCATGCTGTTTAAGCTCGTCACGGCTAAAAATAATCAGCTTCTTCGGTCGATACTTTGTCAGCATCGCTTCGGTAAACTTCTTCCCAAAAGAGCC
>JALZOO010000521.1 GCA_030913905.1 Acidobacteriota bacterium | reverse complement strand
TCGCTGAATTTCAGGTGTACAAAAGATCTGGGGCACCGGCTACTGAGGGGCGAACAACTTGAGGCGAGAAGTTGAGAGACTCTTATCGCTGAATTTCAGGTGTACAAAAGATCTGGGGCACCGGCTACTGAGGGCGAACAACTTGAGGCGAGAAGTTGAGAGACTTGAAATTCCCCCTTGTTCTATGTGTATGCTATTCGCGATGGCACAACAACGCAATCAGAGAGTTTCCTAGAAATAAATGGGGAAAAACCTGAGCCCAGAAAGGTCACTCAAAGCATCCAGGTTCGTTCTCCGGTGTCTAACACTTATTCATCGAGCTTCACCAGGCCCACCCAAAGGGCGTAACGAACCAGACCCGCGACATCGCGAATATTCAACCGCTCCATTATCTGGGCCCGATGCGTCTCAACCGTCTTCACACTAATGTCCAAACGTCGAGCGATCTCTTTCGTTGTGTGACCTTCGGCAATCAACTTCAATACTTCGTATTGGCGCGGAGTAAGCGCGCTTACAAAAGCGTCGGGATCTTTTAGGTATTTGAGGATGGACTGTTTGGATATTTCTGCAGAAAGGTAGTTTTCTCCGGCGGCGACGGCCTTGATCGCCATCTCAAGTTCTGTGCTTGCGGCATCCTTGGGAACAAAGCCGGTGGCTCCCAAGCGCAATACGTGGACGGCATATTGTTCGCTCTCATTAGCAGCAGTGAGAACAATAACGCGCAAGCCAGGAAACTTACCTACGATCTGTTTCAGGACATCAAGCCCACTCAATCCCCGTTCGGTAATGTCAAGTAATACAAGATCGGGGCTTAGCTTCTCGATCAGTTCGAGAGTGTCCTGGCCACCCGCCGCCTCGGCAATGACTTCGACTTCCTTCATTCGCTCGAGCAACACGCGAATTCCAGCCCGAACAAGCGCGTGTACATCCGACAGCAAGACTCGGATGCCTTCTTGCGCTTCGGCTGCCTTTACTCGCTGTGCGCCTGATGAAGGATAGGTTTTCGGCATTACCAGTTCAGAATGTTTGAGGAAATAATCCTGCTCTGGTCTTGTGAGGATACTCGCCCAAGACCTTACAGGTGGAAACTAACCTATTAGCCCTGAGGTTACAATCGGGAAAAACCTGATACCAGGGACTGTCCTGGCCTTTTGCTCGACCCCCAATCGTGACCTCCGAAATAGATTCTTACTCCGACTTCAGCGTACAGACCGAATGGGCCCAACGAATATCAGCCTAAGTTTGATTTTAATGTAGGCATTTAACCGACAACCCCGTAGGGTTTAACCTCATGAGCGTGGTGGGCTCGAGTAAAGTGAGGCGGTGTTTTTGGCGCGCCATTTGTAGTTTAAAATGGGGGAGGGAAGTCTCAATCCACTAGTTTATTCTGAATGGCGTAGCGGGTGAGTTCCGCGCTTGTCTTCATTCCCATTTTTTCCAGGAGCCGCGCTCGATAAGTGCTTATAGTTTTGTCACTGAGCGAGAGCAACCCTGCTATATCAGTAACAGTTTTTCCTGAAGCAATGAAACGCATCACCTGAAACTCCCTGTCAGAGAGAGTTTCATGAGGAGGACGATCTAAGTCTCGTGCCAGATCAAACACGAGGCTTTCTGCCAGTGCGGAAGTAACATACCTTCCTCCGGCCGAAACTTTGTTGACTGCTTTGGCCAACTCAGCTCGCGAGCTGTCTTTTGTAATGTAGCCAGATGCACCTGCCTTGAAGGCGCGACGAGCATATTGTTCCTCCGAATGCATGCTGAGGATCAGCACCGGAAGGCGGGGACGAATTTGCTTTAGCTCTTTCAAGACATCCAGTCCGCTCTGGTCACCCAAAGAAAGGTCGAGCACGGCCAAGTCCCAATCTTGTTCGCGCGCGAACCTAAGCGCTTCGAGTCGGGTGCTCGCTTCACCGAAAACAACTGCGCCGGGCCGCTCATCGAAGATTTTCTTTACACCGTCCCGCACGACTGCATGATCGTCAATGATGAGGATTCTTTTCATCTCGCTTTGCATCAGATGCGTCAGTGGCGTTCGTCACCTGGGCACCAGGGACCGTTAGGGCGTCATTTTCAAAACCCTGTCCTGCCCGGAGATGGGCACTCGTAACAGAACTACAGTTCCTCTTCCTTCAACCCCCTTAATATCAATCTCTGCTTCGATGAGGTGTGCACGTTCGCGCATGCCGAGGATTCCCAGAGAATGCGATTCCGATTTGTCGCTCTCGCTAATTCCTTTGCCGTTATCGCTAACCGACAATACGAAGTCGCCCTTTTCTCTGTTAGCCTTAATATCAACTTTGGTCGCGTGCGCGTGGCGAAGAACATTGGTCAGTGCTTCCTGTAAAATACGAAAGACTGCCGTCGATTGATCTTCGCTTAATCCAACTTTCTCAAGCAAACATTCGCAGACGCAAACGATTCCCGTGCGCGCTTGAAACTGTTGGGCCTGCCATTCGATGGCCGCCACCAGGCCCAGATCATCAAGCACGCTTGGTCGCAGTTCTGAAGCGATGCGGCGGATTGCACTTATCGCCGTGTCCGCCAGCTTCATTGGCTCAAGCAACTTTTCTCGCAACGTAAGTTCTGAGGGACCACTTGAAGTAGAGAGTATCTTGTCCATCTCCTCCAGGTCCCACTTCAAGCTGGTAAGCGCCGAGCCTAGCTCATCGTGGATCTCACGCGCAATGCGAGTTCCTTCCTCTTCCCTGGCCGACTGCAGGCGAGCTGAGAGAGCACGTAATTGCTCACTGGTATTCTTGAGTTTCTCTTTGGCGGCCTTGGGTTCAGTGATGTCCTGGACAGTACCTTCATAGTACTGTATCGCGCCTTGCTCATCTCGCACTGCTCGCGCG
>JALZOO010000440.1 GCA_030913905.1 Acidobacteriota bacterium | reverse complement strand
GCTTTGGCCCGCGGGGTCGCCTCGTGCACCGAATCCAGCTTACCGAGAGCAATAATTCAGATTGGACCAAAGCGCCGCCAGGCCGGCGCACTCCAAGGAGTTGACGCCGTAGCGCCGTTGCCTTGCTGCTTCATATGTCGCAGACACTTCAAAACGGGCAGGGACAAGCCCTGCCCCTACAGAGCGCTAATAACGAACTCGTTTCAGTGCGCCGGCTGGTGAAACACTTCGCCGTCGAAGGCAGCGACGACGTGGTGCGTGCAGTTGACGGCGTGTCGTTTCAGATCTTTCGCGGCGAAACGTTGGGCCTGGTCGGTGAATCGGGATGCGGCAAATCAACCGTGGGGCGCTGCCTGCTGCGGCTTATCGAACCGACGTCAGGAGAAATAGACTTTGAAGGCCGCGATGTTTTGTCGTTAGGAAAAAGTGATCTGCGCGAAATGCGACGTCAGATGCAGATCGTTTTCCAGGACCCGTACGCTTCTCTCAATCCCCGAATGAAGGTTGGCGATATTGTCGGCGAGCCGTTGGTTATTCATAAGGTCGGAACTCGAACGGAACGCCGCGATCGCGTTGCGGAACTCCTGAAGAAGGTTGGTCTTGATCCTGACTATCGCAAACGCTATCCGCATGAATTTTCCGGCGGACAGCGGCAACGTATTGGCGTGGCTCGTACCCTGGCGCTCAATCCGAAACTCATCGTCGCAGACGAACCTGTCTCGGCCCTCGACGTTTCTGTGCAGGCGCAGGTGGTAAATCTGCTACAGGATTTACAACAGGAGTTTGGCTTAGCATACCTGTTCATCTCGCATGGCCTGGCGGTAGTTGAGCACATCTCAACCCGCGTGGCCGTGATGTATCTCGGACGGATTGTTGAGATTGCCACTGCGGCAGAGCTTTACGCCCGGCCCTTGCATCCATACACGAAGGCACTGCTCTCCGCGATTCCGGTTCCGGATCCAAAACAGAAACGTGAGCGCATCGTGTTGCAGGGTGATGTACCGACGCCGATTAACCCTCCTTCTGGGTGTCGGTTTCGCACGCGTTGCCCCATCGCAATTGACGAATGCGCGCGTATTGATCCGGAGTTGCGCGAAATCTCGCCGGGCCACACAGTAGCGTGTATTCGGGTGCCGGGATGGGACACGGCTCCGGTTGCTGAGTGAAACTCTTTGTGCCCAGAGAAACCGATGAAGGTTTGATGACATCGGTGGCTCCTGAGAGTTCGGCTTCGCCGCCGGATGTGAGGCGGTGGCTCTGCCCCGCCGTAGCCGATCTCTTACCCGTTGGGCTATGCCCTCGGTCAGGCCTTTGGCGGGAATTCTAAGGGCGAGCCACACTAAGGGCACAGCCCAGAATAGTCGGGTCCGTACTGGGCGGGGCAAAGCCACCGCCTCACATCCGGGGGCAAAGCCCGTCCTCAGTAACTCATGACTTTTGAGGTAAGTGTGACGACATCGTGCACTGTTGAAACCCGCTTTCCAGCGCAACCGTATTAGTTAACCAAGAATCGGACGGAATCTATCTCCCCGTCCTCTATTAACAGGAGGATAACAATGAGCGATCCGAACGCAGACTTCCAGGCGCCACCACCCCCACCCACAACTGAAGTGGTTCAAAAGCGCCCACCTAAAAATCTACGCGTAGCGGCGATTGTTTTATTCGTCCTGGGCGCAGCAACCATCGGCGCCGGTTTGGCCCGGGTCTTTCCCGGCGGCGTCGGCACGGGAGCGGCAGTAGCATTCTTAGGGATTGTGCTCTTTGCTTTGAGTTTTATCAGTTTGCCCGAACCGGGGCCCGGCGATCCGGAGCCAATGGGCACTTTTGAGAGACTCATGGGAATCTTTCATGAACCGACGCGCGTCTTCCGCAATCTTCGCGCGCATCCTCGATGGGTAGCTGCCGTGCTGGTGATTGCACTTTTGAACGTCGCGTACGTGGCCGCCTTTACGCAACGGCTGACACCGGAGCGGATCGTTAACTACACTGCCGACAAGATGGCGGAGACTCCGTTCATTCCCCCTGAAGCGGTGGAACAGACGCGCGAGCAGGGATTACAGGATGCCAAGTCGACGGTGCAGCGAATAGGCGCGGGGGTGAAAACTATTGTTGGCACGATTATCCTGATGTGTTGCCTTGCTGCACTCTACCTGGTCGTGCTGCTGGCGTTCGGCGGAAAAATAAACTTCTGGCAGTCGCTGGCAGTTACAGTTTATGCGGCCCTACCGCCCGTTGTGATCAGCAAACTAATCAGCTTCATTCTGCTCTACATCAAGTCGCCCGACGACATTCACCCGTTGATGGGACAGGAGACGCTTCTGCAGGACAACCTGGGCATCTTGTTTTCGCCAAAAGATCATCCGGTGATGTTTGCGATGGCAGCCTCCATTGGCATCCTATCCTTTTACCGGTTGTGGTTGACTGCGACAGGACTGCGCGAAGGTGGTCAGAAGGTCAGCAAATCTGCTGCATGGTTCGCCGCGATTTTGCTGTGGGTCATAGGCGTGATACTCATCGTGACTGTCACCGCGATCTTTCCGAGCTTTATATCCTGAGCGGGTCCGCAACTGTTAGGGGCGGGGCTTGTCCCCGCCCGATGGTTTGGATTCCAGAGCACGAGGAGGGATGAGCCCCGCCCTTACCTCTCCTATTCGTATCGGAGTGATTCAATTGGATCGAGTCGGGCCGCTTTCCACGCGGGCCATATTCCAAAAATCAATCCGATGCCAACGCTGGCGACGAATCCGCCAATCGGCGCCCACAGGGGAACGTAAGAGGGAAGCACAAGACGCAGAAGGAAGGTGAGCAACCAACCGATCGATAGACCGACAAGTCCGCCGAAGCCCGTCAACGTTGCTGCTTCAATCAGGAATTGCCACAGGATGTCGCTGCGGCGCGCTCCAATAGCTTTACGCACGCCAATTTCACGCGTTCGTTCGGTTACTGAAACCAGCATGATATTCATCACACCGATCCCACCAACCATCAGCCCAACCGACGATACCACTATCATCGCAATCGCTACGCCGCTGAGGATTGAGCGGAAGTTGCTGAGGAACAGCTCGGCAGTTTGTAGTCCGAAGTTGTCAGGCTTACCGAACGGTACCTGGCGGCGAACTCGCAACAGATCCGTAATCTGATCCTGGGCTTCGTCCATCATTCCCTTTCGCGCTACTGCCAGGATGTAGACGTCGTCTGCCGTGGGTTTCAACTTACGCGCGACGTTGAAGGGCATGTAGATGACGCTATTCTGATCGTCACCGCCACCGCCCAGGAGAAACTGTTCGCGCTTCTCCAGTACCCCAACCACTCGAAATTGATTGCCGCCGATTTCCAGCTGCTGGTCCACGGCTGAACCAAACGGGAAAAAGTCCTGTGCAACGGTCGAACCCACCACGCACACTTCTTCGTTACTATCGTTTTCGTTCTGGCTGAAGAAGCGGCCTTCCTTCACGACCTGCGTTCCCGCTCGTTCGAAATCGGGCAGCGTGCCCTGAATGGCGACGTTGGCGGACGTTTTGCCGGGGCTACTGACCATCAGCTTTTGGCCGAAGAAGTTGTTGGTAATGTCGAGGAAGGGGACGGAGAGCTCGACTGCCGGCAACTGTGTCAGGGCCACTGCGTCATCGTACGTTAGGTCCTTGCGCATACGCTCTTCGCGCGATAACCGGCCAATGTGAATACCCGGATTGAACTTGCTGATGTAAATCGAGTTCGTCCCATACGACTCGAGTTCCTGCCTTACCGCCGTGTCGACCCCGCTGATGATCGAAGAGATTAGCATTACAGTAATCACACCGATCATCACGCCGAAGACAGTCAGGAAAGAACGCAACTTGTTAGCCCGCAAAGTAGCGAGCGCCATCTTCAGGTTCTCAAAAATATCGCTGCGAATTAATCTCATACTACGAACAGGAGCAGGAGGCAGGAGCAGGGGGCAGGAAATTTAGCCGTGTCCATTGCTTTAAGTCATTAGAGCAGTAAGGCCGCAATGTCAATTTACCAGTCAATTCCCCCGCTCCTGCTTCCTGCTCCTGTTAGTCCGCTCTTAGCGCTTCGATAGGATCGAGTCGCGCAGCCTTCCACGCTGGAAACACTCCTGCCAGGATCCCAATCCCGCCTGACACGAAGATGGTAAGCAAGACGGCGGCGATGGAAAGATAAGTGGGAAAGAAAATAGCCGTCATTACCATTCCAATAATCCACGCCAGCAGGACGCCAACAGCGCCGCCGATTGCCGACAGCGTCACCGCTTCTACCAAGAACTGTTTGAGAATGTCGAGTTGCCGCGCTCCGATCGACTTGCGGATACCGATCTCTTTAGTTCGTTCGGTTACGGATACAAGCATGATGTTCATAATAACGATGGCGCCGACCAGGAGCGCGATGCCCGGAACAATCACGGCCACAAGAAAGGTCGGACCCAGCAGCCGGTCGCGAAAGCCGGTGATGGCATCCGGCGTCACTATTCCGAAATTATCTTTTTCCTCTGACTTGAGCCGGCGGCGGGTACGCATTAAAAACCTCGCCTCGTCGACGGCGTCGTCGAAGGTGTCGTCAGTCTTTGACGTCGCCACGAAAAAAAGAAGACGGTTGCGAGTGAACCCGCCAAAGTTGTTTCCATATGTTTTCAGCGGGAGGGTAACGAAATTGTCCTGTGGTATTCCGAAAACGGTGCCCTTCACTTCGCCGACTCCGATGACGCGATAAGGTAAGCCGTTGATACTAATCTCCTCGCCCAGCGCGGTAGCCGATCCTGCCGGGAATAACGCGTTGGCCACGTCCATCCCAATAAATGCCACGCGCATCGCGCTATCGTTTTCAGTGTCGGTGAAGTAGCGTCCGTCCGCCGCGTTGATGTTGCTGATCTCAGCGATTACCGGCATCGATCCATCCACCGGAACGTCTTCGACCAGTTTTGAACCGCGCTTGACCAGCGACCGGGAAGCGCGCGCGCGGGCGCCAATCTTATCGATAAGAGCGGCTCGATCGCGCAAGTACGCATAGTCCTCGAGCGTCAGTTCCTTATTCCTTCTTTGGGCGGCAGCGATGGAATCCAGGTCTTTAAAGTCTTCGAAGTTGAAGCGTTGGATGGAAAACGATTTGGAACCGATGCCGGCAATCTTCTCGTCGATGTATTTGTTGAAGCCCTGAATCAGCGACACCACTACTACGAAGGCGGTGACGCCGATGATCATGCCCAGCAGGGTTAGCGCCGAACGCAGTTTGTGCGCCCAGATTGCTGCCACCGCAAGTTTGAGAGTTTCTATAAATTTCACGTGAACTTACTACGGTTTAGCTGTGGTTAGGGTTGCAGCAAGAAGTCAGTCCATCTTATTAACACCTGGTTTTAACCAGGTGTCAGCGAATAGTCCAATCGTCATTGAACCGTTTCAACGGTTTCTCCCCAAACCGTTGAAACGGTTGGCGCATGGCCAAGCCCTTGATCACCGCACTTAAGTGCGGTGCTAATGAGAAAGCTCTCATTCCCAGCGCAGTGCTTCAATCGGATCAAGTCGAGCCGCTTTCCACGCCGGCCACAGGCCAAACACGATTCCTACCGCTGCTGAAATGCCCACACCAACACCAATGGCCCACAAAGGCACGAAAGCAGGCAGTGGAGAATACGTATTGATAACTAAAGCCAGCAACTCGCCAACTACAAGCCCAGCGAGCCCGCCTATCGCAGTCAGTACTACAGCCTCGATCAGGAACTGCGAAAGGATATTCAACCGCGTCGCGCCTACTGCTTTCCGTAGCCCGATTTCTTTGGTGCGTTCCGTTACGGAGACGAGCATGATGTTCATTACGCCAATCCCGCCAATCATCAAAGCCACGAATGATATTGCTGTCAGCACCAGCGCTGTGGCGCCTGTAAGTTGATTGTAGATATCCAGCAGCGAGTCCTGCGATGAGATGCCGAAGTTGTTGGGCGCGTCCGCCGGCACGCGCCGGCGGCGTCGCAAAATATCGGTAATCTCATCGATGGCAGATTTAACAAAGGCGCGCGACTGCGGCCTGACGATTATAAAGAAAACCACCTCAGGAAAAGGACGGTCGGGATAGTACTTATCGAAAGTGGAAATGGGAATGAAAAGGGAATTGTCGCGGGACTGGCCAAAAAAGTTTCCCAGCGGCTCCATCACGCCGATCACGTGATACGGATTGCCATTGATTCTCACTTGTTTGTCGATCGGATCTTCGTACGGAAACAACGCGCGTGCGACATCGACGCCGAGGATGACGACGTTTTCGCGGTTATCCATGTCCAGGTCTTTAATGAAGCGACCACGAGCCACATACTGCGTGTGAACAAACTCGTAGTAAGGAGTGACGCCAAACAAGATCGGGGTGTCGGTTTGCTTGTTCTGGTAGCGAGCAGTCACGGCCAGCATTCGATGGATGGGAGAGACGCCCGCGAGTGAGGGAGCTTCTCTACGCAGAACTTCGGCGTCGTCCATCGTCAAATCTTTCCGGTGAATCTCTTCCGGCCCGGGTGGGCGGCCAAAGCTTGGCTGAAACTTGGAAACAAAGATCGTGTTTGACCCCAAACTCTCGACCTGTTCCGCAAACGCTTTATTCAATCCCTGGATAATCGACACCATGAAGATGACGGTAATGACTCCAACGCTGACGCCAAGAATGGTCAACGCTGAGCGCAGCTTGTTGGCCCGCAACGTGTCGAAGGCCATCAAGGCGGATTCTTTTAGGTCGTCCATTCTCATTGCCAATTGCCAAATGCCGATTTCCAATTGATGTTTCGCACCGCTAGTGCCGCTGGTAAGAAGCTGAAACCGTTTGCCAAACACCAATCGGCAATTGGCAATTGGAAATCGGCAATGACCTCATTCTGATCGCAGCGCTTCAATCGGATCCAACTTCGCCGCGCGCCATGCGGGCCAAAGCCCGCTAATGATCCCGACGATCGAGGACATTCCTACGCCCATCGCGGCCGAAGCGATGCTGATCAGCAGAGGGAATCCAATTAACGCGGCAATAAGATAGGCCAGGCCAAACCCTGTGATAACTCCGATGGCTCCGCCGATTGCCGCGACCGTAACCGCTTCGATCAAAAACTGCGTCAGGATATCTTTACGTCGCGCGCCGATCGCTTTGCGAATGCCAATCTCCTTCGTTCGCTCCGTCACCGATACCAGCATGATGTTCATCACTACAATTCCGCCAACTACGAGCGATATGGCTGCGACGCCTATCGTCACCAGGTAGATGTTGGCGGTTGCCTTGCCGTAAAGATCCAGAAAGACGTCCTGCGTTTCCAGCGAGAAACCCTCGTCATCATCCTGGTTGAAAATTTTGCCGCGCCGGCTGCGCATGATAGTCCGCACCTGATCTTCTGCCGATTCGAGTTGTGCCGCCGATGGAACCTGAATGAACACTACAATCGAATCTCGCGCGCCATAGATCTTCTGGTAAGTCGAGTAAGGGATGTAGGCGACACTGTCACGCGAGGCGCCAAAAATGGATCCGAGTGGTTCCAGCACGCCGATGATTTGAAAGGGCCGCCCCGCAATTCTGATCTCCTGCCCCAGAACCCGATCAGAAGAAATGCCGCCAAACAAATTCGTGACGACGTCTAAGCCCACCACACACGCTTCCCGACCCGAAGTGCCTTCGGCCTCGGTCCAGATGCGTCCCACTTCGAGCGAGCGCCCATCGATGTCGAACATAGCGGTAGGCGTTACCCCGCGAACGTTGAGGTTCTCAAACTTTTGATCGCCGCGCTTGGCAGTCTCGCGTGAATTAGCTGCCACGCCGGTGCGCCAGCAGGAGGCGCACAGCCGTCCAATCGCTTCAGCGTCTTCGTGCGTTACGTCTTTGCGTTTGTTGAATTTTACGAACTCTTCGCGTGACCTG
Source organism: Acidobacteriota bacterium (assembly GCA_030913905.1). Classification (GTDB taxonomy): domain Bacteria; phylum Acidobacteriota; class Blastocatellia; order Pyrinomonadales; family Pyrinomonadaceae; genus PSRF01. The sequence continues at coordinate 1,210 of JALZOO010000440.1, read as the reverse complement.
ATGATTTGAGGGCGCTTTGAAATGGTAAAGACAGTTGAACCTTGCGAGGAGAATGTGGTGGCGACTTTGTTGTCGAGCCCCTGAATGATCGTAACGACTGCGATCACGGCGGCGACCCCCACGACGATGCCCACCAGCGTAAGGGCCGTGCGCAGTTTGTTTGAACGCAGGCTCCCGATTGCTACGAGAAACGCTTCCCAAACCGCAGCCAGCCGGAAGAGCGATAACAAATGTTTTGTGAACGCAGGCGCCGACCGCGCGTTTGTAGAGGAAGGGCCAACTGTTGCTCGCGTGATGATCGGTGGTGACATAAAAACGAAAACGGGCGGGTACAAGACCCGCCCTAATAACTTTGGAACAGGAGGGCCATGGCGCCCGCTATCTGATTCTTTCGTCCTTTTCGATCAACCCGTCACGAATGGAAATGACGCGGTGCGCGCGGGCGGCGATATCGTGCTCGTGGGTGACGACGATGATCGTGTTTCCTTCGCCATGAAGACGCCCGAAGAGGTCCATGATCTCCATGCTGGTATGCGTGTCGAGCGCGCCGGTCGGTTCGTCCGCCAGGAGAATTGAAGGATGGTTAACTAAGGCGCGGGCAATGGCGACGCGCTGACGCTGTCCGCCCGACAGTTCATTGGGCCGGTGCGACATGCGGTCGGTAAGATCCACAGCGGCCAGTGCCTGCTTGGCCATCTCATGACGCTGAGCAGAACCGATGCCGCCATAGATCAAGGGCAGTTCTACATTGTGCAACGCAGTCGCGCGGGCCAGCAGATTGAACGTCTGAAAAACGAAGCCTACTTCCTGGTTGCGAATTCGCGCCAGCTCATCGTCATCCATCTCGGAAACGTTCTTCCCGTTAAGCCAGTACTCACCCTGACTGGGCGTATCAAGACAGCCAATCAGATTCATCAAGGTCGATTTGCCGGAACCTGACGGTCCAATAATCGCGATGTACTCGCCCTTCTTCACGTCAAACGAAACGCCGTGCAGGGCGTGCACTTTCTCAGCGCCCATCTCATAGGTCTTCCAGAGGTCACGCATCGAGATCAGCGAACCAGGGTCGTGAGCACTCACCGTCTGATTTGCTTGCACAACAGCCGGAGCCGGCGGAGATACCAATGTCGCGTCACTCATCAGCTGTCCTCGTTTGAGTTGGCATTAGCCCCTGGCGTGCGGGTTTGGCGTTTGATAGATGTGCCGTCTT
>JALZOO010000439.1 GCA_030913905.1 Acidobacteriota bacterium | reverse complement strand
GCTTTGTGGTGGCGGTTGCTTTTTGATCGCTGACGCGCGCGTTCTCCGACACACTCGAAAGCGTGACCGCGAGACTGAGCATCAGGCAAGGAATGATCGTGGCGCGCATGAAATGAGGTTACTCCTGTTCCTCAATACGGTCACTTACCCCGGTCGGTTTGGAGTGCGGCAGCCGCAGGAGGGTGTCTCAAAATTTAAATGGCACGATAAACATGTGTAATAATTGCGCATGAGCCGAGAGCTTAGGGCCGATTACACGACACAGTTTCTGTTCCCGCCGGCATTGGAAGATTGGGTCAAAGCAGACGATCCGGCGCGCTACATTCGGGCTTTCGTCGATTCGCTCGATCTGAAGCAGATGGCAGGACCGGAATGGGCTGAAGCAACTGAAAACCCTGATGGACGGCCACACTACGCTTTCGATTTGCTGCTCAAAGTGTGGCTGTACGGGTATCTGTACAACATCCGCAGTTCGCGCAAGCTCGAGCGCGCCTGTCGACAGATGATGCCGCTGGTGTGGCTGGCGGGCAGGTTCGAGCCGGACCACAACACCCTGTGGCGATTCTGGAAGCGGTACCGTCATGCCCTCAAGAAAGTATTCGTTCAGAGCGTGCGCGTGGCACTCGAGGCGAACCTGGTGGGGATGGTCCTGCAGGCGATCGACGGGACCAAGATCGTTTCCGCGGCGTCGCAGCGGAAAGGCTGGCACCGAGCGGATCTCCAGAAGATCCTGACGGCGATCGACGAACGGATCGACCAACTGGAGCGGGAGATCGCGGCCGCGCAAGAAGGAAGCACTGAGCTCGACGAGCGGCTGCCGAAGAAACTCCAAAACGAGACGCAACTGCGGGCAAGAGTCAGGGAGGCCCTGCAGACGCTGGAGACGGCCGAGCGCGAACATATGCACCCGCACGATCCCGAGGCGCGGATGATGAAGGGCGGCACGGCCGAACGGATCGAGTTCGCCTACAACGCGCAGGCGGTGTGTGATGCGAGCCACGGCATCGTCGTGGCCGAGGCTGTGGTCGAGGACGCGAACGATCAGCAGCAACTCGGGCCGATGCTTGCTCAGGTCCAACAGAACACCGGTGGTGCGGCCGAGCAGACGCTGGCCGATCGAGGCTATGACACGGCCGAATCGCTGGCCAAAGCCGAGGAACTCAACGCTCCCGTCATCGTGGCTCAGAGGGTGAACCCGGAGAAGGTTGGGGCCTATCACCTGGCTCGCTTTATCTATGACGAACAAGCACAAACGGTGCACTGTCCGATCGGCCAACAACTGCGCAAAGTGGGGCCGGCCAAGCATCATCAAAAACCACATCCGTTGATGCGTTACCGGTGCGACGTGTGGGCGAGTTGTCCAGTCGGCAAAGAGTGTTCGAACAAGGGGCCTCGGGTCGTGGAGATCGGCCCGCACTACGGAGCGGTGCAGCGGCAGCGGGTGAAGATGAGCGAGTCTGCCTCCAAAAAGTATCTGCGGCGGCGTAGCGAGATCATCGAACGGTTCTTCGGCCAGACCAAGGGCAATGACAGCTTCCAGCGCTGGGCCTTCAAGGGCAAAGTGAACGTGGCGGCGCAGTGGACGATGATCTGCATCACCACCAACCTGCGGAAACTCATCGCTGCACTTCGCGGCAATGTGCTCGCACCGGCATGAACCGGGCCCTACCCAAAATCCTACTCTTCCGAATCAGAGTCAGTTCGCCCGAAGTGCGGCCCCGTCGACCTCAACCGCGAATCGACTTTTGAGACATCCTCCTGCGGCTGCCGCACTCCAAAATGAATCCGGATACGACGATTCTCAATCTCTGGAAGCAGCACCTGGGGCAGGTTCCGGATTACGTCTGCACGCTCGTGCAATTGGAGACGCTGATCCTCGCGGACAATGATCTGACTTCGATTCCCGACGCGATCGGCACGCTCACTCGACTGCGCACGCTCGATCTCGGGCACAACGCGCTGACGGAGCTGCCGGAGTCGATCGGGTCGATCGTCGATCTCACGGACTTTTTGTATCTGCACGACAATCAGCTGAGCGAGTTGCCGGCGTCGATCGCGAATCTGAAGCGGTTGCGGTATCTGAACCTCAGTGAGAATCGGTTCGCGGTGATGCCGCCGGCGGTGTGTGAGCTCAGCGGGTTGATCGAGCTGCGGATGACGGACAACGCGATCGA
>JALZOO010000491.1 GCA_030913905.1 Acidobacteriota bacterium | reverse complement strand
ACTTGAGCGCATAACTCTTGAGCAAGGTTCTCCGCATTCCGAGGCGGGTTGCACCTATTGCATTATCCAAGATGATGAGGGCAAATCGCTACAGGTTGACACCTATGGATCAGCCCAGCAAAAAATGTTGGATAAGAAGAGTCAATCCATACGATTCAGTCCCGAGGCAATTGCCCAACTGCGCGAGATCTTAGCCAAAGAGCTTTGAGTGCCATCCGATATGGGGTGGTGGCTACGCACATCGGCACTGGTCGGAGATCTTCCGCACATCAGGCGGCGAAGCCGCGTTTCAGCCTGCTTTCGCCCACACAATGGAATAGCGCCACAGGAGGTGTTGCTTGATTTGTGCGCCGGGCAGCAGCGACGCGCAGAGTGCATGCACGTCGCGCATCGTCGGATACAAATCGTGGCGCCCATGTGCGGCCCAGGCGTCGCGTACTTCCCGACGTGGCAGCAGGCGGCCGTGATGGATCAACCTCAGAGTCACGCTCACCGGTATCGCCAAGAGGTTCAAGAATGAATCCGATAAACCTGCTACCGGTGAATCCGAGATGCGTGCCGGCTCGAATAGATCGAGAACCAACAGAACGCCGCCCGGTTTGAGTGCTGCCTTCATCTTCAACAATGCCTCCGTCAATGGCAGGTGATGAAGGGTCGCGATGCTGGCAATACAATCGAAGCTATCGGCAGGGAGAGGCACATCACGAACGTCGGCGAGCTGGAACTCAATATTGGAAAACTGTACAGAGCGTTCGAGGGCAATGCGAATCATCTCCGGCGACACGTCGTGGGCCAGCACATGCTTGGAACGTTCGGCCAGACGCCTTGCGAAACCGCCTGTGCCGCACCCAATCTCCAGGACGTCATGACAGTCGGGCGGGAGATGACGGAGAAGGTAGTTGTGATAATGATCGTTGTGAGTCGCACCGTCCTCGGAAACCAGCGCAATTCGATCGAAGTCTTGCTGAATGGACATCTCAGTAAGCAGTGAGCAGTAAGCAGTATAGCAGTGTCACCTGGGAGTCCGATGTATGAGCCTTGACAGGATTTTGGCTGGGATTATGATACTGGTACCGAACCCGACAAATTTAACTTCTCTGCTGAATTTTTCAGGCAGGTTAGAAGTTCAACCTTCAGGTTGTGGATGCCGATTTATTAAGAGCGGGGGCTGGCCCCCTTCCCAACCTGCGAATTTACACAGTTGAATCCTTTCCACTCTGGAGGCGAATGCTCCACTCTGGAGAGAAGATCATGCAAGCTAAGGCTTGGACTCTGAACTCCTTGAATGCCACTCGAGAAGTTCAGAGTTCAACAGTTCAACCTTAGGTTGCTGACTTGGTAAAAGACAAACTAAAGGTTGTCTGTTTCGAAGCAGGAGCAAGCTGAAGCTTGAACTCTGAACTTCTTGAACATAGCGGAAGTTGAATCACAGTTGAACCGACCAACCTTAACAACTGAATGAAAAGGAGCACTATGAGAACCCCAGCTCGAATCAAATTGCTCGCCGGTATTGCCATTACGCTAGCGCTCGCCGCCTCGTTGCTCGTCGTTACAGGAGTGGACGCGCAGGACAGGACCAGGCCGAGGCAGGAACCGCCGCCAACTTCTTTCATGCCGGTCATTGAAGAACCGTTTGACGTGGTGAGGGCGCGCGACAAGGCGAACAAGCCGCGTGTGATGGCGGCGGCAATGCGCCTGCTCGAAGCTCGATACGATCTAACGCGGCGAGTCGACAACAATGTGAAGATGACGCGCGGAAAACCGATTCCGGTTGGGCCAACAGCGCGCTTGAAGGGTGGCGTGACTTGGGAGCAGCTGGGACGAATGTCTCCCGAGGAAATTCGAGACAAGGGTTTGTTTCCTTACATACCACTGCCGCACGCCAATCATCCTGTGGGCGGCATGGTCTTTCCGCAGATGCACATCAAGCTGCAGCCGCGGCTGGAACGTTTTGATCTGGACTTTGATATCCCCGAGCATTTCCTGCCCGAGTTTCCACCGGCGATCTTTTTGACGACGCGCCCTGATCTCGGCGACGTTTCAAAGGGCCAGCTCGTCACAGTCAACAACTTCTACGACCTCTTCAACGGCATTCTCAATCCCAAACAACTCGATGGGCTGCGTCTGCTGGTGACACAGTTTCCGCAACAGCAGTTCAACGCTACCGCCGATCGCAAGACCGAAAGAAATGACGGCATGCAGGGTGTTGCCTGTCTCGACTGTCACGTCAACGGCCACTCCAACGGCGCGTTTCACCTGGTCGGCGACATCAGGCCCCAAGAGAATCGCCGGCGTATTGAGACGCCGTCGTTGCGCGGGGTGAACATTCAACGGCTCTTTGGATCGCAGCGCGCGCTTAAGACGGTTGAAGACTTTACCGAGTTTGAACAACGAGCGGCTTACTTCGACGGTGACCCGGTCATCGCCACCAAGAAGGGGATAAACATTCTGGATCGCGGACATCAGGTGCATGAGATGTCAGAGTTTCAGGCAATCCTGGATTTTCCTCCCGCGCCGAAGTTGAACGTCCTTGGCCGCCTCGATCGCAAGCGGGCGACGGCGGCCGAGATAAGGGGAGAAGAACTATTTTTTGGTAAGGCCAACTGCTCGTCGTGTCACACGCCGCCTTTCTACACCGACAACCTGATGCACGACTTAATGGTTGAGCGCTTTTACAGGCCGCGCATGGAAGGTGGAATGATGATTACGAAGCAGGGACCGATCAAGACCTTTCCATTGCGCGGCATCAAGGAGTCGCCGCCATACCTGCATGATGGACGTCTGCTCACGCTGGAAGACACGGTGGAATTCTTCAATCTGGTGCTCGAGCTCGGTCTGACCTCGCCCGAGAAGGGCGATCTGGTGGCGTTTTTGAGAGCGCTGTGAGAACAGGGGCAGGAGCAGTTAAGGGGCGCGAGGGTTGCGCCCCTTTATTATTTCTCGGCATGACGGCGATCGAGTCAAAGCGCCGAAGGCGCGCAATGTAATAGCCAGGGGCAACGCCCCTGGATTACGCAACCAACAATATTTCTTCGCCCTGAAGGGGCGATAGATTCCGCGCCTTCAGCGCTTCAATGTGATTCCGATTACAACTCACCTGGGCCGTTGGCCCAGGCTCTCACATTTCGCGCCTTCAGCGCGAAGAACACGGCCTCCCTTATGGTCGGGGTGCTGCCCAACTGCGGGACAGACTGGAAAGTCTGTCCTACTTTTCGCCGGGGTGGTAGGCGGCTTCGAGGTTGGCCCGAATCTCTTTCAGCGTGAACCAGGCGGGCTTGAATTCTCCGCGCGCGTATAACTCGCCCTGGTCCATGTAATGCCGGCTCTTTGGATCTCCGCTCGCGCCGAACGTGTGAAT
>JALZOO010000487.1 GCA_030913905.1 Acidobacteriota bacterium | reverse complement strand
ACCTGCCGTCCTCGACGAGGACGGACGGCGATGCTGTCAGATAAGGGTCGATCTTGTTTCTTCCGAGAATTGGCGCAGGCGATGCCTTCCGATAAGTTTCACCGCCGTCTTCGCTGATTGCGAGACCTACATAGAAGTAGAATGGAACAGTGACACCCAGGTTCCAACCAACGTAGTAATGATATTTCTTCCCCTGGTGATTGACGATGCATGAAGTCGAGACGCCGTGGTCGTCAAAGGAGCCCAACGGCCCCAAGTCGATGACCGGCCTCTCTGATACGCGGAGGATGCTCCCAATCGCATTCATATCAATCTCAAAATATCCAATGCGCGCTCGATTGTTCTTATCTCTGCTACTGAAATAGACTCGATGCAAATTCCCGATTCGATCTACGATGGGCAGCGCCGCATGCGTATGAAGCCAGTCGGAATTCGAGCGCGGCGAAAAAATCAGCCCCTTCTTAGTCCATTTCTGTCTTTCACTCATCTTGGCTAACTAGAGGCTCAATCGCGTAATGCTTTGTCTTTAAGGGTTAGGCCTTTTTTGGGGAGGATGGAACGGTTTTTCAACGGGGTGTTCTCTTTAGCGACCGGGAAAGTAGCTCGCACTTACTGCTCATTCTCCTTTACATTGAATGCGATAAAGCTGTCCAGGTTAGAAGCCGTAGCGGGATTGCCTCTATAAACCCTCCTGGTCTCTGTATCTTTCAAAACGACAGCGCCTGCGCCCACAACGCAATCTCTTGCTATTCTCACATCATTCCCTACGCAGCTATTGATTCCCAGAAAGCAGTTTTCACCCACCTCGGAGTAACCTGAAATCGTAACGTGGCTAGTCAAAAAACAATTATCCTTAACAACAGAACGATGCCCCGCTATATTGCCACTCCACATGGTTACATTGTTTCCAATCTTGACGCCGCGTTGAATTACGTTGTGCTCAAATATGAAACAGTTTTCCCCTATCTCTGCATTTCTCCAGACCAGAGCTTTTGAACTCACATAAGAGACTGCTGAAAAGCCCTTGGCTTGAGCTTGTTGCAAGAGTCTCGTTCTAACTCTGTTAAGCTGACTATAAGAAACAGCTACGAAGACTCTGTACTTCGCCGGGTCATACCGTCCTTCCAATTCCTCAAATGCAACGACAGGTAGATCTAACAACCTCTCGTTTTTGAGATACTGCTCCTCGGCGCTAAAAGCAACGACCTTATGCGGAGAGTCATAGGTAAAATAATCGTGTGCAATCTCGGCTATTTCCCCTGCTCCGATGATAATAAGTTCTTCGGGATCATTTTGCCTCCAATCTCTCCAACCCTTCTCTGTCCCGGGAATCTCTAATCCTTTCGACATCAATAGACCTTTCTGGATAACGCTGCGACCATCAGGACCAGTTTTTGCCAGCTTGGTGTTCTCAGAAAGACGCGTTCAGTAGTTGCTTCTAATACCTTGGCCGCAAATGAGCTTCGTTACTCACTCAGTAACTACCTTGGTCATTTGGAGGGGTCAACTGTGCTCAGGCGGCCACGAATCAATTCTAGTAAGTCTCCTACAGAGACACATGCGGTGAGGTCCCTAATAGGAACCGTGATACCGAATTGCTCGTCAATCGCGGCAATTGTCGCTACGAGCGTGAGCGAATCCCAGTTCCCATAGTCCAGTTTGAATTGCTCTCCCATGTCCGCTTTACTGACTTCCAGGGCCTGAGCAAGTTTTGCCAAAAAAATAGCTTCACTCAATAAACATCACCTCTTCTCTAAACGATTTGAACCATTGCCGCGGCCCAGGAATAACCAACTCCAAATCCAATCATGGCCACCTTATCACCTTCCTTGATCGCCCCCGTTTCCCTGGCGACCCGTAAAGCGATTGGAATCGTAGAAGATGAGGTATTGCCGTACATCTCCATATCGATCCAGAATTTGTTAGCCGGAATTTTGAGCTTTTCCCGCAAGCGTTCCAACATGAATCTATTTGCCTGGTGGAAGATAAAGTAATCAATCTCATCCATGCTCAAGCCACATTTGCCAAGCAGTTGGTCCAGCGCCCGGGGGACTGTTTGTAGAGCGAAGTTGAATACCTCGGGACCATTCATGTAAAAGTTTCGCCCCGAGCGCCAATTGCCGCTCTGATCTTCATGTTCGATTTCTGATTCAGGTGTCAATGGTCTACGTAATCCGCCGGCGGGAATTATTATCTCCTCGCCCCCACTGCCATCGGTGCCAAACACAAACGGCCCGATAAGCTCGTCGACCGAATTGACAGAGCTCACCAGAGTTGCCGCTGCACCATCGCTGAAAAGAGTGCGAACGCTGCGATCTTTCAAATTGATAAACTTGCTTAGAGTGTCTGCGGTAATGAGCAACACATTCGTTGCTGCGCTTGTTTCAATCAGGCTCTTGGCTACCGTTAGGCCATAAACAAAGCCCGAACAACCCAGGTTAAAATCGATTGCTCCGCAGTCAGTGCTCAACTTAAGCCTGTCCTGTATCAAGCACGCCGTAGCCGGCATGAAGTGATCCGGGCTTTGCGTGCAATACAGGAGGAAATCTATTTCTTTATTAGAGCACACGCCGCTTTCCAACAGTTGCGTGGCCGCAGCCACGCCCAAATCGGAGGCAAACTCGTCTGCGGCCGCTATACTGCGAACAGCGATTCCCGTTTTGGCAAGGATCTTTTGGGCATCCCAATCCCCAAATTCCTGAGCTAACTGCTCATTAGTCAGTTTTCCAGCAGGCAGGTAAAAAGATGTCGCCTTTATAGCGCCCTTGGGTCTCATGTTTACGTTAGGTTGCGCAGTAGGTGGCTAGCTTTTGACCATTCTCCATCGAATTCTCAAGGCGACCTGGCCTCAGGAGTGCCTCGTCTTATCGTTTCTTCTGTCCTCCGCCAGTCGTTATGAGGCACCGCTCCTACTTTACCCACCAGCCCACTTTCTTGAGTAACGGATTATCCGCTAGAACGACCGGCGTTGTCACCCTTCTGCTTCATCGCTGTTTGAAAGCTAAAGCGGTGGTGGAATGTATCGTTAAATTGGCGTGATTGAAACCAGTGGCCGATCGAGGTGGGTATCGCTGTTGGAACTTTTCATAGAGTGGGAGGGCGGCGCTGACCGTTCGCTATTCCTTCCTCACCAGAATGGTAAATTCGTACAGCGGATAGTCGTGGAGCAGAGTCACAAACCGGGAATAATTCGTCTTGCAGTAATCGAAAAAGAAAAGGGGATCCGCATAGTAGAGGTCAGGGCGCATGAATCCCGGGTCGGAGTATTTTGTCAGGAAGTTAACAGCAAATCCTCTCCGGCTGAGGCTGTTGATATTTGCCAATGTCCGCGTTAGGTAACTCTCCCACTCAGCGGCTGGGGTGTCTAACTTTACATTAAATATTCCACTGGCAACTGCGTAATCAGCCCGAGGCAGGTCCGACTGTTGATTGACGAAATGAATCCAGCTAATCCCCGTGTTCAACTCCATTGCTGTGGCAATCATGCGAGGCGAGATGTCGAACCCGACGTATCTAATCGGCTTAGCTTCTTTCTCAAGGTATTTCGCCAGCGCGCCATACCCACAGCCAAAGTCGTCAATGGTGAACGCTGAAGAGCGATCAATCACCTGAATGAGTTTTTCGAAACGCATCTGCTGTGACTCAGTCGAGTTCCAATCAACTCCTTGAGCTGTTGCTCCATGCATTTCAATCTTCGCATCATAGTAGCGCCGCACCCGTGACAGAATGTCATCGAAGCTCATGCACGTCCTTGCCCTCCTCGATTAATCGCTCGCCATCAAGGGCAAGTTCTGTAAAATTAAGCACCTCGTCGTTGTCAAAGACCTGCCTGACTATGGTGTAGGGCCTTCGTTTGACCTCGATAAATATTTTCGACAGGTAAATGCCGATAACACCCAGGCAAAAAATAGTCAGGCCACCCAACAGCCAGATAGAAACAATGAGAGAAGCCCAACCCTGAATGTGAATTCCCAGTGCTAACCTTCTAATGATCATGTCGATTGCTGCGACGCCAGAGACGGCCAATATGACGCATCCAAGATAGAAGATGAGAACGAGCGGTTTGTTGCTGAATGAGGTGATTGCGTTGACGAGGTGAGATATTTTTTGTCTTAGATTGTAGGTGCTGCGACTCCTATGTTGTTTCTGAACGAAAACTGGAATCTGTTTGAACCCCGTGAGGACCCAGAGGCCCGCAATGAGGATCTCGCGTTCCCTGTGCTCCAGTAACGCCGACACATACCGTTTGGTCATCAGCCTGGCGGTTATCATATTCATATGCAACGGGTGCGTGGAAAGGGCATTGAACAGCCTCAAGAACATAGCCCCAGTCACACGCTCGAAGAGTCTGCCCTTGCGTTTTTGCTGGACCCCAAAAACAACATCGGCGCCAGTCGCTTTGAACTTCTCGTAAAATAGTCCTAAAAACTCTGGTTCCTCCTCGAGGTCACTGTCGACGAGAAATACCATTTCCCCGCGGGCATGGGCCAAACCCGTCATCATGGCTTTATGGTGGCCGAAGTTTCTTGAGAGGTCGATTAGGCGGACCCTGGGGTCCTTATGGTAGAGCGAGAGAGCAATTTCAAGTGAGTTGTCTGGTGAGCCGTCGTTGACCAGGATGATTTCAAAGTTCTTCGTCACCGACTCTGCGGCGGCGCAGGTCCGGGCATAGAATTCCTCCAAGTGGTCAGCTGAATGGTAAATGGTGGTCACTACTGAAAGATCCATATTAGAAACTCTTCATGTAGTTAGTAGCTTCCGGCCCTTCATTGAAAATAAGATCAATTATGCTGACGTGCGATTCAAAAGGTGGATAAAGCTGCCTATACTCTGGATATCCGGAGTAGTCAAAATAGGCGAGTTCGATGCCCTGGCGACTGAATAATTCCTGATTGAGATAAGTCTTTGCCGTTGGCCCTGAAAGGTATTTTGTCGCGCCTGCTTGCTTGCACAAACTGACTAGCTTTTCCGTCTTATCACCGATCAGATCGTAATCCATAGACCACGACACGGTTGTGGTTATGCCAAGTATTCGGCAAATCGCGGTGATGAAGCGATGGTTAATCTGCGAAAGAAGCCCGTCTTCCGGTCCCAGGTACAACCCCTGGAACAGCTCTCTGTACTCAGAGAAGTGACTTGATTTTGAATAGTTATGAACGATTGAACCCCAATGGTCGCGCGCCCATTTATCCTCGGCAACAACAGTATCTTTGATCTTTTGGAAATACCTGCCCTTAGCTTGTACTGGGATCGTGAGCCAAATCAGACCGCCCGCCGATTTGATCGTGTTCCTGTTTCTCCAATCTCGCCTGGTGTACTGTGCATCGTCGTACAAAATGAATTCATCCACAGAATTAATTAAATCAAAGTAACCTCGCCACGGAATGTAACTCGACTGAAGAACCGCTATCGTTTTGCTCATGCGAAATGCCCGACCGGTGGTGAACAGGATCATACCTGAGCAGTCCGATCCGCAGACAGAGACGGTCAACAGCTAGTCCTCCCAGGGGAGATCAGACCCGCGACGGACCGGAGCCGTTCTGAATAGTTCTGCATAGGTTTCGCGATCGGCTGCGGTCGCGGCCCTGGTGATCGTAGCATCATGTTCGTCCTCTTGCGTCATCGTCGGAACCGATTCGCTCGTCCTACCCTCGTAGTACAACATAGATCGGGCGCGACGCAACAAGGGTGCAGGCACGACTCTCGTAGCCACCTGGATCAGGCTTTCCTGCGACAGCAAACGGCGCAATTGAGGCGGATAGCGCCGCGCCAGCCTGGACGAATTATGACGGCGTACGTCCACTGTCTTTCCGGTGAAATAACGCAACGCGCCGGCAAACGTCTCGATGTCACTAAGAATCGCCAGGGGATTCCGTTCGAACGCCGCGAAGTCAATGATCAGCAGGTTGTCCCCGAAGGCGCTGCCGAACGCGGCCAGCGAGCGTCGATAAACGCCCTCCTTGAGCGAGAAAGTTACCTCCGGGTTGAAATGCTTGAGCACCGGGCGTTCGACGAATTGGGCAAGCGACGGTGGATGCGGCGTGTAACTGCACATTTGCGTATAGGTGGATTGAATCCAACTTGCCGGCTCGCGTACGAGTAGCACGACGCGGGCCTGCGGCACAGCCGCTCGCAGCCGCGCGGCTACCGCCGGGTCCAGGCTGTAGAGGGGGCTGACATCGACGCAGATTTGCCCGGGCTGATGATGAGAGAAATGCGCCTTGTAGCTGGCCAGCGGCTGATTGGCCCGACTAAAAAAGTTTAGTTCCTTGCGAACCGGTACCGCAAAGTCCGGATGCAACTCGAGATTCCGATAGATCGACGTGGTCCCGGTTCTCGGGAAGCCAGCCACGACGAGGAGAGAAGAATGGAACTCGTTCTGCATACCATTCGGCTCGGGTCCGACCCGCTGGTGGCCGCGAATCAGGCGGGCCCGGCGTCTGTATCCGCTCTCTGCGGATCGACGGCGATCAGCACCATTGTCTGCCTGGGTGTGGCCAGTGAGCGCGTTTCTGTTCCTCCAATCGCATTAGTGTACTGCACGTCGTCCTACAAAATGAATTTCATCTATGGATTGATCAAAACAAATCGCTCATTCGTGTTGACAAGCTTCTGATTCCGGCCCTCACGCACATGGCTATTCGATGCCGGCTCTCCAGGAGGGATTGAGAGAATCGGCGCCCAGAAATCCGGGACGGGCTCTTTGCCACAGCGTTCTGGCTTATAGGTTCCTAGAGACACAGGTGAACAGGTCTCTTGACCCCACATCTCAAGCGTAGTTAGACTCACGACCCTGCAACATCCCAAAAAACACGTGACCCTATCCTCTAAAAGAGAAATGCGATCCAGGACAACTGGACGGATAGCTGACTTGGTTAGTCGGCTTAAAGAGACCAGCGCTGAGACAAAAGCGCATGCGGCTTCAATCGCGGCGATTCTCGCTGTGACCGTTGTCCTCTTTTTGCCGCTGATGCGTGGTCGCACTTTCAGCATGGTCGGGGCTCACATGTTCGCCCAATATCCCTGGATCGGCACTATACGGAACAGCCCGGAAATCAAGGGTCGCGGTTTTCCGCAAACCGATCATGCAGAAGTCTTTTATCCCTCCTCGGTTTTTGCGACCAATGCGATCCGTAGCGGTCAAATCCCAATGTGGCTGCCGTTCAGTTTTAGCGGGGTCCCAATTATGGAACTCGGCGCTAGTTACGCCCCGTTTTACCCGCCCAAGTTGCTGGCAACGACTGTATTCTCCCCCGTTCGCCAACACGAGGTACTACTCTTTTCTCATTTGCTACTTGCTGGGCTAGGAATGTATGCCCTGCTGCGGTGTTGGGGCGCGAATGGGCTGGGCGCAGTCTTCGGCGCCATTGTTTGGGAGCTTAATGGTCAACAGGCGTTTTTTTTGACATTTGAGGCGCCGGCAATCGCTGCGGCCTGGTTGCCGATAATGATGCTCGGGGCAACTCTAGCGATCAAGAGGCAGTCAATTGGTTGGGCTGTAATTACAGGAGCGGCGATGGGGATGTCTCTCCTCGGTAACGTTTTTCTCTCTTACGTAAGTTCCTGGGTCCTGATCTGCTGGTATTTCTTCCTGACGCTATTTGCTGCCCACAAATTATTTATCAACCGGCAACGTCGCGCTGCGGTCTTCTGCCTGTTCTTGCCGCTCATTAGTGCGGCTGTAGCAGCTGTCTTAGGTGCAGCGTCGTGGTTGTCTTTATTTGGCTCACTGTCGAACGTGCACCGCCGTGCGTTGACACTTGCGACCCAGATCGGTGAGGCAAATACATTGTTGGTTTTTCTCCGTGGGATCATTGTTCCTGTTAGTGGGTCCGATATAGAAAGCAAATTTCCTGACTTTGCTTTTTGCGCATTTGTCGGGGCACCCGCTCTGTTTCTGGCCGTCCCCGCAATCTTTCGCCGCACGGCGCCCGTTGTTCTGGCGTTTCTGCTTGCTTTGGCCTCGACTGGCTTGATTTTGGGAATCCGCCCCATTGTTATGTTCTTTCGATTGGTGTTGCCTTATTTCGGAGCTATGCATCTACGCGTGGCCTATTCTCTCTTTTGCTTCGCCATGGCTACGTTGGCGGCGCTCGGGATTACCGAAATCAGTAAGCGCATCCGAGGCTTCGCTCAACGACCGCGCTTACTGTTGGGACTTAGTCTTCTGTTACTTGCGTTCGAATCTGTGCAGTTGATTGTGTCTGCCTGGGCGATTACTCCCACCCAGCCGATCAGCGCAGAGTGGCTGTTTCCAGAGACACCTCTGATTACCAACCTGAAAGATCGTCAAGGGGCGTTCCACGTGCTGCCGGTGTCATTTCGCCATCCATCAAACAATTGGACACCTCCAGTCCTGGCCGGGAAAGTCAATGTAGTTTTTGGCCTGCGCTCTGGATCCGGATATGAATCGCTGTTGCCTCTTTCGACGGTGAATCTCTGGAGGGCCGTTGAGCGAGGCGGCGTTATTCGCAGGGACCTGCCGCCGGCATACAGACCATACTTTTACCACGATCGGTTACCAGTCGGCCTGCTGGAAAAACTTTCGATAGGATTTATTGCCACGCCGCCAAACACCGAACCGCGCGATGTTGATGGGTCTGATGTCGTTGCCAATGGCAGGCTTCAACTTGTATATCAGGGACCGGATGGCTGGATTTACAAATTGACGCACGCATTGCCGCGAGCATTCGTAGTGCCTACGGTTTTGACGGTGCCTGATTCAGAAGCCTCATTGCGAACGCTAGTAGATAAAAGTTTTGACTCCCGCAGAGCGGCCATTGTGGTGGGAGACAACCGGACGGCGAATACTGGCTTGCCAGCGTTCGATTCGGCCGCAGTTGAATCTGGCGCGACCTCCACCATTGTCAGAGACCAGCTAAACGAGGTTGAAGTCGAGGTCAACGCCCCTCGCGAAGGGATGCTGGTGCTTAACGACTCGTGGGATGCTGGGTGGGTGGCTCGCGTGGACGGACAGAAACAGCCACTCTTGAAAGTTAACTACAATTTTCGCGGAGTGGTTGTGCCCGCAGGAAATCATCGGGTCGTCTTTCTCTATCGCCCGCCCCTTGTTCTGATTGGCCTCGGAATTTCAGGCCTTGCCCTTTTTCTGTTGTTCGTGTTTTGCGGGACTGAGGCCTTGAGACGATCGCGCCGATCCGGGAGAGAAACTGCGCCGCCGGCCGGTGTACACAGTCGTCGAGGATGACGTCTGCCACACTCTTTTCAACTCGCCTATCTTCTCCGCGCTACCTTGAAGCCTCATTCTTCGCGCGCATCTCCTGATAGAAAGAGATGTCCAGTGCCTTAGCGCGGTTAAGAGCGCCGACTAACGGATTGTTCGGAGGATAGATGGTAGGGCAGCGTCCCTCGCCGTGTTCGAAGTAGTAAGCTCTGACGCACTCGACACCGGCTAGCCTCTGAACATTCAGTACCCGGTAGCGTGGGCGCCAATTGTCAGTAAAAGCAATGAAACAAAACAGCCATAGCCCGATCAGCACGCCTCTTCTCAATTTCTTTCTTTTTTGCAGGAAAAAACTCCAGGCCATCACGGACAAAATTATCAAAGGCATGCCGTGCTCCGCGTATTCCTGGTTTTTCGCGTAGACGAGGTTAAAGGCCCGCCCCATAGCAATAGAACTATGGACGGCGAGAAGACTGAGCGTGCACGCCAAAGTAGCCCATTCGCCGGTTGTTAACTCCCATCCTGATTTCCAGACAATTCCCAACAACGGGACCAGAATAATCAATAAACAAATAACTCCCCAAAAAATGGAGAATCTATCAATTCCGAAGCTAAAAGAGACCAGGTTTAGAAGTAGTTGCCAAAATTTCCATGAGTAGGGGGGCGTTGGTGATGGCATGTAGCCAGGTTTCTGATAGCCAACTGTCCACACTGCGAGCGTACCCCCAATCACAACCCCGACCATGAGGAGCTGCATTAACTCTTTCCGCCGCGTTGCTCCTGCCGCGGTCGAAAATGCGCGCCGGCCCTTGAAAATACCAAACACGATTAGCAGGATAAGGCAGGCGACAAAGCCCGCGGCGAAGGAGTAGATCGAAAGAATTGCGCAAACGCAGCCGGCAAGCAAAGTCAACCACTTTTGTGGCTCGCGAAATAGCAGGAAGGCAGCGGCAAAGAAAAATGCCACCCAGAAATGAAGGGCTGAACCGTAGCCCTCGAAGTGATTGAGCCACACGATCGTCGAAAGAAGGAAGATGACAAAGCTGAGCGTAATAGAAGTCGAAACCTGAGGTGCAAACTTCTTTGCGAAACGGGTGAGCAGGATCAGGAAAAGACCGTATATGAGAAAGGCAATAATCTGATGCGTTCTCAGATTCCAATGGTTCAGTTGGTACTGAAGCCAGACAAACAGTTTCGTGGTAGTTGTTCGATGTTCATTTGCCTGCGCAAATATCCATTGCCAGGAGAGCTTTGCCGGATGATCTCTGTGAAACAGCGTCCAGTCGTCCCAGGACGGAATGTTGACTGCATATTTCCATATCAAAGAAAAGTGGATCAGAAACAAGCTGATGCAGCCCACGAGCGGGATCTTGCAAATCCAGGGCTTCAGTCTGGTCAGAAATTCCGAAGTATCAAGTTTCTGCATTATCTGGTTAAGTTGGACCAGGGAATTACCTGCGTAAACATCTCCAGTCTTCACAGCGAAACCCTACAAAGCTCACCCGTCCCAGGGCCACAGCGCTTCAATTTTTTTGAGCCACGGCTTCAACGTATCCCATTATCGGCCTGCTCATGTCAAACGCGTCATCGACCGCTTCACTGGAAGGCTTTGGTATCAACTGGTACATTCAGACGCATCCATGTGGGAATTTTGGCGCCGTCTAAATGCGTCAGTTGCAGTTCCACAAAATATTTCGGCACGCATCTGGCTGAGAAGAAATGTTGAGAGTCCTTTCAGTATTCGGCACACGCCCGGAAGCGATTAAGATGGCGCCCGTCATCCAGGCAATGGCGGCCCGACCGGAGGTGTTTGAGTCGAAGGTCTGCGTCACTGCGCAGCACCGAAGCATGCTGGATCAAACGCTGCAGCTCTTTGGGATTGTGCCTGACTACGATCTCGACATCATGGCCCAAGATCAGTCGCCGACCCAGGTGGGCGCTGCAGTGCTATCGAAACTCGAACCAATTCTGAAAACAGAAAAGCCTGATTGGGTCCTACTTCAGGGTGACACCACAACGACCGCGGCTGCGGCGATCGCGGCATTTTATGCGGGTGTGAAGATCGGCCACGTCGAAGCAGGCCTGCGCACGAAAGATAAATGGCAACCGTTTCCGGAAGAAATCAACCGGCGTATTGTCAGCTTGGTAGCTGATCTGAATTTCGCCGCAACCGAGCCCGCGCAACGCAACCTTTTGGCCGAAGGAATCCCCGCCAGATGTATTTTGATTACCGGTAATCCGGTCGTCGACGCACTTCAGATCATGTTGCGACGTCCGCCGCCGGCTAAGATTGCCGCGATGGCGAGCAATGAGCGGAAACTCATTTTGGTAACAGCTCACCGCCGCGAAAATTTTGGCCGGCCTTTGGAAAATATTTGCGAGGCGTTGCTTTCGATCGCCCTCCGGTATAACGGACGGGTCCACTTCGTGTATCCGGTGCATGAAAATCCCAACGTGCGCGCACCCGTCCGGCGTATCCTCGGCAACTCACCGCACATTACGCTCGTATCCCCGCTGGATTATCTGTCGTTAGTTCATCTCGCGAACTACTCTTATATGATCGTTACTGACTCAGGCGGGTTGCAGGAAGAAGGTCCCAGCCTGGGCAAACCAGTACTAGTAATGCGTAACGTAACCGAACGGCCGGAGGCTGTGGCCGCCGGAATGGCCCGGGTCATTGGCGTCGAAACTGAAAAGATAGTCGCAGAAATTTCTCATCTCCTGGACAACGAGAAAGCGTACAGGTCCATGAGCACGCCAAGCAATCTTTACGGTGACGGAAAAGCCAGCGCGAGAATCTTACAAGGCTTAATCAACTATTAGGACCCGAGTCCTTGAAAGAGATTGTAGGGATGCGTGTTCTTGTTTTAGTGATCGAACGGTTGAGGTGTTCCGAAATCAGAAATCATGTCTTAGCTTTCTTATGCCGCGCTGCCCTCCGCTTGAACTGAGATTCTCAACTCGCTTCGCCAAAGAATTCTGAACAGATAAATCAGCAGGCCAGCGATTAGTGCCAGGGTAGGCACGATAAACCATGGGCTGGGAAAAATCGGATGCAACTCCAGCAGCCTCGTCCATGCCCGCCACGACCAACTAGTCGCAGTGAATGCGGTCGGCATCAGGTAAAGTGTCCCCAGCAATTCCGAGACTAGATTAAATCCCAACAAGATGTGAACCGACCAAAAGGCAAATCTTCTCCCTGCGAATAGCGATGCCTGGTAGACAAACACAGTCCACGCCGGAAACGCGATCATGAAGTATGAAGGTATCACCCCTACGAAACCCCAATTCGCTAAAGAAAGTGTGGCAAACCAGGCCAGTCCGGCTAGTACAGAAAGCACGAGACTTCCGAGCACGATTACATATTTATTCTCACTAAACAGGTACTCAAGATGATTAGTCGGTAAACGTTTGCCCCATCCACGTTTCAATCCCACCCCAACAACGACTCCCCAAAAGGCATACATGAAAAACCGGTAAAGCACCCTCATCCAGGTCGGGAGAAAGATGAAACTCCAGCCACTGCACCAGAGTTCCCGGCAGAACAGCCACTCACGAAGTCGGGTCGTCCAGCCAACATTAAGCGCCTGCGACCATATCGACAGTTTACTTTTTCCCTGGACTTGAGAAGTCATCACTTCAGTCATTTGATAAAAACCGCCTGTTACTCTGTAGTGGTAGTAGTAAAACGGACTGAGCAACACAATCACTATCAAGGCACAGGCAGCCAAAGTCCTGAAGGGGTAACTCAGTCTGCGCTGGTACACGCAAATAACTATCCCCGTTAACACGACCGGCGCCATCATGCACATAGTGGCTTTGGAGAGAATACCTAACGCCAGGAAACTGCTGGCAAGAGCAAGAAAACGAAAAGGGTTTTTCCTTAGTGCCGCGATGGTGAAATAGAGCGTCAGACTGCCAAAGAGTATTGTCAGGGCGTCGGAGGATATTCTGGCCGCATTGATGAGATACATGGGAGCTGTCGCCACCAACAGGCCAATGATCAGCCGATGTGCCACATTGGCTATACAGATTTCCAAAGTCCGCAGAAATATGAAGACTGCGGCAGCCACGAGTAAAACATTAATCAAACGCAGGGCATATATTCCCGCCAAATAACTGACACCGGAAAACAAGCTCCAAAGAGGCACTGCCAGAAGATAGTAAAGAGGCATCTGCTGACCTTCATAGAGTCGGGTGGGATCTACGTCTTTGGCGCTATCGTCATTGCGCTGGCTCATCCAAAACTCGTTATAGGTCTTTGTTCCCCAGCGTCCCGGGGCCGTTTGCGCACTGTCGTATTCCGGGTGAGGGTAACGCTGTAACATATCCTTCATCGATGACGGAACTGTACTGTCGCCATAGCGAGGTATTTCCCGCTGTTCCTTTATGTAAACGATGTAGGCGATATGCTGGTATTCGTCCCAGCCCTCAAAAGGCGGCAGCACACAAAGTACAAAGACCCCGCGAGCTATTATTAGCAGCGTTAACGCGATGGTGATTTTCTTCCAGGGGAGTGCTTCGACCCTCTGCAACTGCGTCTCCTTTTTCATGTTGACCTGCCGTCTCGGGCCGCGGCTGCTCAATTCTTTTGCCATTGACAGACAACGAAGCAGGAAGACCATTTTCCGACAAATCTATTGATGAATGATTCGCCGGCCATCAGGATCGGGGTGTAGAGCGGTTTGATTCTGACGGGTATTCTGAAAACCATGGAATTGAGCACGAATAAGTAGCCAATATTCCCGAGATACGTCTCATCAAGAAAACTAAATCGAGTGGAAAACTCGCTGTGAAGTTTGTTTAGGTCGATGGATGCTTCATTGGCTGCGAAAAGCTTGTCGTGTCTGTACCAAATCGATCGCACGAGATCGGGAAGTGAACCCTTAAACGGCTCGGCAAAACAGAAATAACCCCCTGGCTTTAGAACTCTATGAACCTCAGTTACCGCTTCACTTAAGTTCGGGTGCAAATGATGCAAACCGCCCACGATGGCCACACAATCAAAAGCATTAGCCGGCAATCCGGAACTTAAAACCGATGCGCAAATTGCGTCACACTGGGGCCAGCGTCGCTTGAAAGAATCAATACCCTCTTGTGAGATGTCGAGGCCGGTAACCCGGGCGCCCTTCGTTAACAAATACTCCGTGGTTTGCCCACTGCCAGACATAGCCTCCAGAACATTCAGTGCGGCCAGCTCAATCCCGGCGAACATGGGTTCGTGAATGAACCTTTCGCGATACTGCTGACTGCCCGCGTCGCCGTAATGAGATTCGTAATCTGTGCCTATCCTATCGTAGTGGAGCTTCTGCATTTGCTCGCTTGTAACCGGGCTAATGCTTGGGTATTCCAATGCTCGTCGTGCTTCTCGATTCAAGTGTTCGACCTGCTTTCGAGTCCAGGACTTGGTCTTTCCATAGTTGCAATGCTGCTGTAAAGGCGGGCGCTATGATAGTTCAACGTCCCCTCAGTGCAAAACAACAGGTTTTCACGCGTGGAAACCGAGGTAGCGGGGGCCTGCTGGGGTGCAAGCCGCCTCTTCGTACCATACGCTTCTTACAAAAGCGAAAAGGCGCAACAGTTTTTGGACTGTCGCGCCTAATCTTATGTGGTCACTGTCCTCACCCCAGCAACCACGTGGATGGAAGGATTCACCAACCATCTAGTTGGGCATACTATACCTCCGAAAACCGACATTGGCAATCAGCCAAATAACATCCAGCAAGACAACTGAAATTTATGCATAAGACAACCGAAATTTATGCCTAAATTCTGGTATTACCTCGGTGATTAGCGGGTCCTTTGTCTTAGGAACTACCACCTACTGAGGTGCGGTTACTCCGGAACGAGAGAGTGCGAGTAGTTCAAGCGCATGACCATCCGGGTCGTCAAAATAAAGAGACACCGCTTTCATCCATTCATGATAAACCGGTTCCGAAACCGCAACGCCTTTCGCTTTCAACAACGAGGCTGCGCGGCTAATGTCCGCCTCGTCCACTGTGAAGGCGAAGTGTTGGGTGGGCCACTCGCCCTTGTCTTCCTGTAACACAACCATTCCCGCGTCGCCCCCGGCGCGCAGAAAGAGCCAATTACGACGCTCGTCGCGAAGTCCTTCCTCGAACCCAAGCACATCTTTATAAAACGACTCGGCTCGCGGCAGGTCTTTCACGCGTATCGCTATTTCATACAGCCCTTTTATCGGTAACATAAGTCAGGCAAGTCTACTTCCATGTGATTAAACTTGCCAACGAAAGCCTCAACTGGGAACCATCCTTGACCCGGTCGCTACCGCTCCCGGTTCCGTATTAGTGGGCCCACGTGGGATGAGTTTTGTTTGAGCTGGTCATAGAGTTCGTTGACGATGATGGTCAACAAAGGCGAGACAAATACGGAACCCCGACGGGTCGGGGTAGCGACCGGGTAATGGCGCGACACGTGTTCCGAGAGTTACCAACCACAGGCTTTTTACACCAACCTTTCCGGGTCTAAAGGCATCGGAGAAATGCCCCTTTGCCTCTCCCGCTTGCAAAAGCAATCGACTCTTGCTAAACCTCGTGACTGAAATATTCTCCTGGAGATTGACCATGAAAAAGACCCTGCACATCCTTTATTCGCTTGTCCTGATTTTTGCCCTGTTTGTTCCAGTATTAGCCGACACGATCCGCCTTAAAGATGGCAGCGTGATTCGGGGGCAGGTTGTCGGTTTTAAAGATCAGCAGTTTACAGTTCTGATTGGTTCCGGAGCGCAGGGGCGGCGCAGTCGAACACTGATTTATGTTGAAGACATAGAGTCGATCGAGTTTGATGCGGCGACAACGGTCGCCGGCCTGGCTAACGACGACACTTCTACCCCCAGCAACACAACCCCCGACTATCAGCCTCCCAGGCCGAATCCGTCGCCTGAGACCAACAGAGTCCCCGCTCGGCCCAACACGAGTCAGCCGTCGACGGCGAGTGCTCCAGCCTTTTTCACAATCAAGGTTTCCGTACGAGCCGACAATGCCAATAACGGCTGGTCAAATAGTGGATTGGTAGTGCGAAAAGGGCAGCGTCTGCGAATCAGCTCAACCGGACGCGTCTCCCTTGGTGCGGGTCGTTTTGCAACTCCCGCTGGACTGCCGGGCATACCCGATAACGACAAGCTGATGCGAACCGAGCCGACCGGCGCTCTGATAGCTGTAATTGGCGACGACAACGACGATTTCCTTCTGATTGGAACCAGAAGAGATTTTGTAGCTCAGCGTGATGGGGTGCTGTTTCTCGGTGTCAACGAAGGCAATCTCAATGACAACACCGGCACTTATGACGTGGTTATCGAAGCCGAGGCCAGGTAGTTTTAGGCAAACTTCGGGTTGGTTGGAGCATCAGACTGATACAACGCAATCAGCCAACGGAACCGGGATACTCGATCCTTCTGTTCCGTTCCCTTTCGTGTTAGGTGGTCTTTATGAAGCTCTCCAGGTTGTCTCGACACTTTCTCGTCCTAATAGTCCTGTCAGGTCTACTCGCAGGCGCAGGCTTGCCTCTTGCACTGAGTCAGTC
>JALZOO010000456.1 GCA_030913905.1 Acidobacteriota bacterium | reverse complement strand
CATTGGTACCTCGTCCGTTGGGAAGTATCACACCGACATCGCGCGGATGAAGGAGGGTGGACTGACAGCCGAGTTTTTCTCCGTTTACATCGATCGCAAATACGCCACTGAAGGGGGCTCGGCGCGTCGCGCGCTCGACATGATCGACTACACCTATCGCGCGGTCGAGAAGTATCCCAACGACTTCATGATGTCCTACTCGGTCGCGGACATTCGCAAAGCCAAAAAGCAAAAGAAGATCGCCGCGCTGATGGGCATCGAAGGCGGGCATGCGATCGAAGATTCGTTGATGGCTTTACGAGATTTTTACCGGCTGGGCATCCGGTACATGACCCTCACGCACAACAACACGAACAACTGGGCCGACGCCTGTTGCGACACGGCGAAACACAACGGCCTGTCGGATTTTGGAAAAGACGTCGTGCATGAGATGAACCGCATCGGCATGCTGATCGACGTCTCACACGTTTCTGACAAGACGATGAGCGACGTACTGGATGTTTCGAAAGCGCCGGTGATTGCTTCACACTCCTCGGCGCGAGCGCTTGCCGATCGCCCGCGCAACATCCCCGATGATTTGCTGCGCCGCTTTGCCAAGAACGGCGGAGTGGTGATGGTGAATTTTTATCCCGGCTTTATCGATCAGAAAGTTGTGGAAGCCAGCAGGGTACGCGACGCGCGTTTGAAACCACAAACTGATGCGCTGAAGGAGCGTTACAAGAACGATCCAAAGAAGTTGGAGGAGGAGACAAATAAACTTCTCGCCGAGAATCCGTTACCTGCTACGCCGTTGTCTGTATTAGTCGATCACTTTGATCACATCGTCAAGATTGCGGGCATTGATCACGTCGGCATTGGATCGGATTTTGACGGCATACCGAGTTTGCCGGTGGGTATGGAAGACATCTCGAAACTCCCGAATCTCACTTATGAGCTTTTGAAACGGGGTTACAGCGAGAAAGACGTGCGCAAGATTCTGGGCGAAAATTTTCTACGCGCGTTTGCCGAAGCGGAGCGTGTGTCGCGCAGCATGAGCAAGACAGTAAGCGCTGAGGGAAGCGTGCGCCGCATCAAGTGAGGCGTAGCTTGCATTCCGGCCCGGAGCATTCTGGCCGCCCTCGTTACCTGTGTTTGTTCCGGCATTCCTTTGCTCATTCGGATTATTTCTGTCTTCTGCCATATTTTCCCTCCTAATTGTTAAAAGGTTTGCCGGCTCATGATTCGACCGGCACGTTCGTGACAACTCATCGGTGCTTTCAACAACTCGCATGCCAAATTTTTACGCGCGGTTTTCGCAAAACATTCGCTCACACGTTTCTCAAAATCGTACATGCACTGAAAAAAATAAATACATTCACATCGCGCACAGTCTGCGAGCTTCGGGTCGCGTAGCATTAGTGAGCCGCGTGTTATAATTTTGTCACATTGAAGCCAGCCGGTATTTACATTCACATTCCGTTTTGCCGTACTCGTTGTTCGTATTGCGACTTCGCGACTGGCCCCTACGATGCTGAAATTGCCGAGCGTTACGTACGTCTTCTCGCAAAAGAAATCGCGTGGTTCAGTGATGCTGACAGCGACGTTGTAGACACAATCTATTTCGGCGGAGGCACGCCATCGTTGCTCACGCCTGGGCAGTTGGAAACGATTCTTAACAGCGTTCGCGAGCGCTTCACGATTTCAGTTGGCCCGGAAATCACCATGGAAATGAATCCGGGAACGGTAACACCGGATACGCTGCAGCAGTTTCGAAAGCTGGGCATTAATCGCGCGAGTTTTGGTGCGCAAACGTTTGACGATCGCGAGCTCGCCCGGCTTGGCCGTTCCCACACGGCAGCCGAGACGCGACAAACGTTCAAACATTTGCGCGATGCAGGCTTCGACAACGTCAGCTTCGATTTGATTGCAGGTCTGCCGGGACAAAGCCTGGAGACGTGGAAGCGAAATCTCGAGGAGTCGTTTTCGCTGGCTCCTGAACACGTGTCTTTCTATCTGTTGGAGGTCCACGAGGGAACGCCGCTCGCGAATCACATCAAGCGTGGCATTCAACCAAAGCCGGACGAGGAGCTGGCGGCGGAGATGTATGAGCTAATGCTCGAACGGGCGGATGCAGCGGGTTATGAGCATTACGAAATTTCAAATCTATGTTTGCCAGGGTTTGAATCCCGGCACAACACCAAGTACTGGACCATGGCGCCGTATTACGGTTTCGGCTGTTCCGCACATTCATTCGATGGGCGCTTTCGCCGCTGGTCCAACGAGCGCGACGCTATGCGCTACGTCGAACTGTTGGAGACTGGCGGCTCTGCGGTGGTGACTGTGACTGACTTGACCCACGAACAACGCGAGTCAGAAGCTGCGTTTCTTGGACTGCGGATGATGCAGGGCCTGGACCTGGCGAACTACAAAAACGTCTTCGGGACTGACCTGCGCCAAACCCATGGCGACGAGTTAGCGCGGTTCCGAGATGCCGGGTTAATCGAATATCAGGGTGAACTGCTAAAACTCACCAGAGCAGGTGCGCTGCTGTCGAACGAGGTCTTTGCCGCATTTGTCTGAACTACTGACCACGGACCACTGACAACTATCATGATCATTGCCATTGATGGTCCATCAGGCGCCGGCAAATCAACGCTGGGCCGAAAGCTCGCGCGGGCGCTGAACCTGCTTTACATAGATACAGGCTCAATGTACCGGGCAGTGGCGCTGGCTGTGATGGAATCCAGCACAAATGCGAACGACGACGTGGCGGTCGGTTCGCTGGCAGAGCGAGTAGCCATAGACCTCGAGGGCGACCCGGATTCGTTGACAGTGACTTTGGAAGGTCTGGATGTTACAGACCAGATTCGCAGCGAAGCCGTCACCGATATGTCGTCGATTATCTCAACCATCCCACAGGTCAGGCGGGCCATGGTCAAGCGGCAGCGCGAAATGGGCCAACGTGGGGCAGTGCTTAACGGTCGTGACATCGGCACCGTAGTTTTTCCAGACGCTGACTTGAAGTTTTTCCTGACGGCGGTCCCACAGGAACGCGCTGAAAGACGTTTTAACGAAGAGCGGGCTCAGGATCCGGATGCCGACTTTGAGGAAACCTTCGCTGATATGACCGAAAGGGACCGCCGCGATTCCACTCGCGCCGACTCGCCACTCAAAACCGCTGATGATGCGATTATTGTAGACTCGACCGGATTGTCGATTGATGAAGTCTTTCAAAAGATGATGGCAGCCGTTCGGGAGAAAACAAGCCACAGAGACGCAGAGCCACTGAGATGAAAACAAACAAGCTTTTTCAATTTTCATTTAAGTCGGAGCCGATCTGGATGCTCCTATTCGCTCTCGGTTCGGCAGTGTCAGGACTCTTAGTAGCTTTGTTCGTTATGTTCGTTTTGAATTGAGCAAACTCGACATCCGAAATCCGAAATCCGAAATTCTTTTAATGTTCACTGGAATAATCGAAGAGCTTGGTCGCGTGCGGAGTATCGAACCGCGGAGCGAGAACGCGCGCATCGTGATCGAGGCGCACACTGTGACTGGAGACACTAAGCACGGCGACTCGATAGCAGTTAACGGAGTCTGCCTGACTGCTCTCGACGTAGCGCCAGACTCATTTGCCGCCGACGTGTCGCGCGAGACTTTGGATAGATCAACCCTTGGCCGGTTGGAACCTGGATCGCGCGTCAATCTCGAGCGAGCGGTCACACCAGCAACGAGGCTGGGCGGCCACATTGTGCAGGGTCACGTTGATGGTCGCGGGAAGTTTGTTAGTGCCACTGATCACGGCGGGTCATGGACCGTGCGAGTTGCATTTCCCCCGGAGATTGCGCGCTATCTGGTTTTTAAGGGATCGGTGGCAGTGGAGGGAATCAGCCTCACGATCGCGAGGCTCGAGGATGACTATTTTGAGATTGCGATCATTCCGAAGACCTGGGAGGTCACAAACTTTTCTCACCTGGGGCCGGGAGACGAAGTGAATCTCGAAGTTGATGTGATTGCAAAATACGTTGAGCGGATACTGACATTCAGCCGGGACGCCGAGTGATCTCATTAGCACCGTGGCTTTAGCCCGGTGATTTGAAGTTAAGGCGACGCCCTCTGAACCGTTTCCAACGGTTTCTCCTGATTCAGGACTGGCAGTAAACCGTTGAAACGGTTTCGTTCTCAACGCGCAATCCTTGGTCACCGGGCTGAAGCCCGGTGCTAATGAAATCGGCTGAATCTGGGGCGTCCCATTCTGACAAACACCCCGAAACTACAGCTCAGCCGCCCTCCTAATAAGCCACGGTCGAAAAATACAAGCCTTTCGGGTAACATAATCCTACTGAATTTAAGATCTGAGATCTCAGATCTCAGATGTCAGAAAGGTCCCAGATCCGCGATCTCAGAAAGAGCTCCTCAGATCTTAGAAGGATCCCGGAGCTTTATAGGATCTCAAATCGCAGAAAGAACTTAGATTTCAAAACATGCCAATTGCCACCATTGAAGACGCCGTCGCCGACATACGCGAAGGGCGCATGATTATTATCGTTGACGATGAGGATCGTGAGAACGAGGGCGATCTGGTGTGCGCGGCTGAGAAGGCGACGCCGCAAATCATCAACTTCATGGCCCGCCAGGCGCGCGGCCTGATTTGTCTGCCGCTGACCGAAGAGCGCTGCGATGAGTTGCACCTGACCACGCAGGTCGCGGACAACACTTCCTACCTGGGAACTGCCTTTACCGTCTCCATCGACGCACGCAAGGGAGTAACAACCGGAATCTCAGCCGCCGATCGGGCAATGACCATTCAGGCGGCAGTCGATCCGAATACGCGGCCGCAGGACATCGCCCGCCCCGGACACATCTTTCCGTTGCGTGCAAAGAAGGGCGGCGTGCTCGTCCGCCCCGGTCAGACGGAAGCGAGTGTCGACATCGCGCGTATCGCCGGTCTTTATCCGGCCGGCGTCATCTGCGAGATCATGAACGAAGATGGAACGATGGCGCGGCTGCCTGAGTTGGAAGCGTTTGCCCAACAACATAATCTCAAAATGATTACTGTTGCCGACCTGGTCAGGTACCGGATTAATAAAGAGACGCTGGTGAAGCGCGCGGTTGAAACTAACTTGCCGACAGTCTATGGACGTTTCCGTGCGGTGGCTTACGAAAACATCATTAACGGAGACGTGCACCTGGCGATGGTAATGGGTGATGTACGTACCGAGGATCCGGTGTTGGTGCGAGTACACACTGAAAACGTAACCTGCGACATGTTCGGCTCGTTGATTGATGACACCGGGTTTCAGCTTCACGCCGCACTGGAAAAGATCGCGGCCGCCGGAAAAGGCGTGGTGCTTTATCTCAGGCAGCGGGAACACAGCCTGGATCTGGTGAACCAGCTAAGGACTTACGCAGTAATGCAGGAACAAAACGTCACCAAACGTGAGGCGACCCTGCAGACGGGCTACGGCGCCGACCGGGATTATGGAGTAGGCGCACAAATCCTTCATGACCTGGGTCTGCGTCGTATACAATTGTTGTCGAACCATCCCCCCAAAGTTGCAGCTCTCGAAGGTTTCGCGCTTGAAGTTGTTGGCAATGTTCCATTGGGCCAGCCTGCGCATCTCAAGGATTCGACGGCGGAACCTGACGAACGGCTGACGGAAGAGAGAGAGCAACGCTCATAAGCGTTTTTGCCCGTTCTTGAATCGTTAGCCGCAAGCTGTGGTCGTCGTCGGAACTCTCTCTCGATTCAAAAGGCTACTGGAAAAGTTTCGGGTCGTTCCCTCTCCCATTTAGAATTACTGTCAAGGTCAGATTAGCGTTTGCCTATGAGTGTAGACGGTCGCGACAACGATTCTGATAGACCATCAGCTCAGGATTCTTCTCCGTCTGGTGAGAAGGAGTCGGTCCGTGATGCTCTTCAGTCAAAGACGGATGAACCGCTTCCGCCTGTCGCTGAGGTCATCGCAGACCTCGATGCGCAGCGCCCTCATCCCGTAACTCCACAAGGTCGCCGCCGCCGCTATCTCAACCGGCGCAACCTGATCATCGCGACCACAGCCGCGGCGATTGGGGTCGTAGCACTGATCCTGCTTATCCTTATTGTTTATCGGCTCGGTTACGTCGATCGGTATGTGGCGGTCCAAATTAAAGACACGTTTGCGAAATACGGCATTCGCGCGGAGATAAAAGAGTTTCATACGACGTTCCCGCCGCAGACTGTCGAGATGTTGGGCTTGGAACTTTACGACTCGCAAACCGGAGAGAAGCTCGGAAAGATTGACCGCCTGCTGGCCACGATTCGAATCGAGGACCTGTACGCGCTGAATCTGCAACGCAACATCAACCTACAGGACCTGAAGATTGAAGGACTGGAAGCCTGGGTCACATTTGATGAACAGGGCCGGTCGAATTTTCGAAACATCGATATCCCGCCGCCTGAGCCCAACCGTCGAATTCTGTTTGCCTATTCCACTGCCCACGTCGAAATCAAAAACAGCGTGATTCAGTATGGAGACGAGCGTCACGAAATTTCGGGCGAAGCGCGTAACCTCACAGCGACGATTCAGCCTGACGACCCTTCAGCGCCGGCGGCGAGCTGGATGAATACGGTGAACCTGTCGGTCTCAAATTCCACTTTCACTTACGACGGCCGGCCGGTAGATAACATCGAGGTTCAGGCGCGAGGCCGCGTGAATCAAACCAGAGCTGAGATTCATGAGCTGGTGCTCAAATCTCCACTGGCGGAAGCGCGGCTGCAAGGCACGATGGACGACTGGCGCGCGCTGCGTTACCAGATGAACATCACGTCGAACGTTGATCTGACGCAGCTTTCAGACGTGCTGCAATCCGGAACGACGCTGCGAGGTACGGGCAACTTTGTGGGGGTCGTTTCCGGCGAAGGCGATCAATACAAAGTTGACGGGACGATCAAGTCAGACGCACTCGCTGCCGACGGCATTCGTCTACAGGGTTTGAATGTAACGGCCAACGGCACCGGACACGGCAAGACCTACGACATCAATGGACGAGCGGTGGCGACGCTGCTAAGCGCTGGAGATTTTCAGCTCAACAACGTGCAGCTTGTCGGCGGTGTGATGGGAACCGGCTCGGATTTTCGCTGGGTCGGCGAACTGCGCGCGGCCGCGGAGAGAAGCTACGGTACGACGATCACGGGTTTGATTCTGCAGGACGCACGCGCGGAAATGAACGATGGCGTGCTAACAGCGTCTTCGCGCCAGTTCATTGCCAACAGCCTAACCACATCGAGCGCACGCGCGAATGGCATTACAGCTTCGGACTTGCGTCTCAGAAGTGAGAATGAAGTCACTACCGCAAGCATCTCTCAAGTGAAAGCCGGAGCGATTGTAAGTTCGGGTGCAAAGGTCAACGGCGTTACCGCCAACAACGTCGACATCGCAAGTCGTGACGGCGTCACGAGCGTGGTGGTCAAACAGGTACAGGTCGGCAACACCAGCGCGGCCGGCGCCGAGATTGGCAGCATTAACATTGCCGGTGCGCGCCTTTCAATCCGCGATGGTCGAATCGAGGGTTCCACGGCCGACATCAATGCCGGCACGGTCAAACTGGCGGACGGTCAGGTCGAGAGCGTGACGCTCCGAAAACCTGTGTTCGTAGTCGAGCCTTCCGGCCGTTATAGAGCGAGTGCCGACTTGAGCATTGGCGGCGGCGTCCTGGGCCAGATGGATATGGGCCAGGCGAGCGCACGTCTGGTGGCAACCAATACAGAGATACAGCTCAACGACTTCAAAGCCGACATCTTTAGTGGAAGAGCTAACGGCAACGCCAGGATAGCGACTACCAGGGGCGGAACTTCTCGCGTGGCCGCGACTTTCGCCGGCGTGGAAATCGCCGGTCCATTCACCGCGTTTGCAGGGGCTGCTGTTCCACTGTCCGGCAAAGCTACCGGCACTGTTGATCTGACGTTCCCAGGCACCGACTTCAAGCAAGCGTCAGGAACGCTTACCACGCAGGTTACTTCTGACAATGCAACCGTTGAAGCTGGGCGCGTTCCGCTCAACGGCGTGGTGGCGTTACGCGCTAATCGAGGGAATTTCCAAATTGACCAGGTTGATCTGCACACTGCTGCTACCAACCTCAAAGCCACAGGACAGTTTTCCTTCTCCGAGGACTCTAATCTACAGGTTGATCTCAACTCGACTGACGCTTCCGAGCTTCAGGCGGTGCTCATCTCTTCCGGGCTGCTGCCGGAAGTCGAGGAACAGATGCGCAGCTACGGCATTGACCTCGCGGGCCAGTTGGCATTCAACGGCACAGTGCGTGGCAGGCTGAGCTCGCCCGATCTTGATGGGCAGGTAACGCTGGGCTCACTGCTGGTGAACGGAAATGATCTCGGCTCGCTGTCTGCCGCTTTGCGAATGACCTCTGCCGAGTTGCGAATCGAAAACGGCCGGCTTACAGAGAGAGATGGCGGAGGCATGCAGTTTACTCTCGATGCTCCGCGCACAGGCGAAAACAACATCACTCTGAACGCCACACTCGATCGAGTGAATGCCGGGAGCCTGATTGCCGCACTCCCGCTCAGCAAATCTACCCGCGCGCAGTTGGCCGATACTCAGGCGGATGCGTCGGGTCAAATAAAAATTACTGGAATACCGGGCGCGATGAGCGGCAGTGCCGATTTACGTTTCGGCCCCGGTCGACTCGCGGGCGAACCCCTGGAAGGCCTGGTTGCGCGCGCCACCTTTGCCGGTTCGAAGGTAACCGTGGAGAACGTGGATGCGCGTCTAGCCGCAGGACACATCGTCGCCTCCGGTAACTACGACACGACAAGTAAAGAATTTAACTTCGAGGGACGGGCCGAAGGCGTTCAACTGAGCAGGCTTTTGGCGCTGACGAACCGGCCGGGGCTTGGGACAGTAACCGGCACGGGAAACTTCAACGCGAGCGTCTCCGGAAACTTGTCGCAGGGCGACTTCTCCAATTACCAGATTACGTTTGATGGAGAAGGAAGAGACGTAGTAATCAATGGTCGGCCTGCCGGGACGCTTGCGCTGGTGGGCAGGACCGAAAACAAACAACTCAACATAACACTAACCACCGGGCTGCTTGGTCCATCGCAGGCCATCACCGCACAGGTGAATCTGGGCAGCGAGCGACTGGCAGCGAATGTGGAGACGACGCTCAACAATGCCGACCTGACGACGCTGATGGGCATGCTTCTGCCACAAGCGGGCGTGAAGCTTTCAGGACGAGCCACCGGGACTCTGAAGGCAACCGGCAATCTTCTGGATGAGGACGGCTACTTTTCCGCCCGCGGCCTTGAAGGCTCAGCCACGTTCAGCGACCTCAGCTTCCGAGTGGAGGACGTGCAACTCAATGCCACGACGCCTTTGATCGTCCGCTTCTCGCCGCGCGAAATCACTTTTGAAAAAACTCAGTTCACCGGTCCGGGGACGAACATCAACCTTGGCGGCACGTTGGCGGTTGGTCCAGACGGGCGACAGAGTCTCGGCGTTGAGGGACAACTGAACCTGCGAGTGCTGAATGGACTGTCGCCTGACTTTTTCTCGTCCGGCACTGCGGAAGTCGCAGTGCGGGTCACCGGAACTTATGAACGACCGCGTCTGAACGGCACTGCCTCAGTCTCCGGAGCTTCCCTTGCGGTCCTGATCGGCAACGACCGTTGGACAATCACAAACGTAAGGTCGGTGGTGAGATTTACGTCGAACCAGGCGCAAATCGACTCCGCGACGGGCCTGATGGGTGGCGGGCGAATCTCCGCCACCGGCGGAGCCTTACTCGAGGGATTCACGGTTTCGCGTTTTCTCTTCAATATTCATGGCGACGATGTGACTGTGCCTTTTCCAGAGAACTTCCGCACTACCGCCGATCTCGATCTGGAGATTCGCGGGTCGGCGCGAGAGCAACTGATCGGTGGCGTGGTCAATGTCCGGCGCACCGAATATACCGAGGACATCGAACTTGCCGATTTGATTAACTTCCGGCGCGAGGAGTCGATCGAAGAAGGTAGCGAGCTGGAACTGACACGCGCGGCGCTGTTCAGCGACCTGCGTGTGGAAGGGCGGAACGCGTTGGTAGTCAGAAATAACCTGGCCGACCTCGTTGGCTCAGTATCGTTGCAGGTTAACGGACCGGTGAAGGATCCGGTGATCTCCGGAAGAATCACCGCCTCGAGCGGCACGCTCAACTTCCGTAACGATCGTTACGAGATAACGCGCGCGTTGGTGGATTTGCCGCCGCGGAGAAACGCCGACCCCATCATCAATATCCAGGGCGAGTCGCAGATTCGTGGTTACCGTGTCACGGTTGGCCTTTCTGGTCCCCTGTCGCAGCCGCAGGCAATCGTCAGCTCCGAACCTTCGTTACCACAAGCCGACGTCGTTTCGCTGATTACCACCGGGCAGCTGGTAACCGGCGACACCAGCACGTCTGTCCTGTCGCAATCCAGCCTCGGTACTGCCACCAGTCTTTTAACTGATGCACTGATCAACGCACCGGCACAGCGAGCCACCAGCAGACTCTTCGGACTCACGCGTTTCGAAATCAATCCGGTGATTGGCGGCCGGGGCTCGACGCCCGCCGCGCGACTGACCCTCGGCAAGAGAATCAACAAGGATCTGACGGTAACTTACTCGACTAATGTTGCCTCCGATCCAAATCAGATATTAGCTGTTGAGTATCGCGTTTCAGATCGACTGTTTTTCATCGCGCAGTTTGAGCAGGCGTCGACTCGGAAATTAACTGCGCGCGCCACCAGCTTTAATTTTGAGATTCGTTTCAGAAGACGGTTTTGATCAATGGGCGAGGCAGAAGCGCGGACTCACAACAGAGAATCTCATGGTCGGGCAGGCGGGGGTAAACCGCCCTTCCCAACCTGCAAAGTTGTGCCGGTTGGGAGCCTCGTTCGAAGGACCTCGCGGCAAAGGGCAAATGTTTTCTCGCTCGTGCTCCTGGTGCCGATCCTGCTTGTCGCTTTCATCAATGCCCACGCGAGTTCAATTTTCGAGGAATATGAAGGCCGCGTAATCGCGGCCATCGAAGTCACCTTTGAAGGTTCGCCCCCTGACCCTGCTGCGGAAGCAGAGTTCCTCTCCATAATCAGGCTCGCTCCCAACACGGAATTCTCCGCTGTCCGCATACGCAATTCGTTGCAGGCCCTGTTTGATTCCGAAAGAGTGGCCAATGCGCGCGTCGAAGTGGTAGAGGCTGGACCTGCAGGAACTGGCCCTCTCCGGCTACGTTACGTGATTCAGCGTCAGGTCCAGATAGGCGATCTCAGGTTTGATTTGACTCCTGCCCTGGGCACGCCGATTTCGGAGGACGAGCTCCGCGCCCGCGTGAATCTCACTCAACCAGGCACGCGCCTTTCAAAACAAATCGTCATTCGAAATTCGGATGAGCTGCAGGTCTACTTGCGGGATCGCGGCTATTACAACGCCGTGGTTGAAGCGACCGAAGAACTGGACGCGAGCGGAACGCGCGCCACCGTGCTTTACCGGATCGTGCCGGGCGAGCAGGCCCGCATCGGCTCTTTCAATATCAGTATCGCGGGGTTTGATGCGTCGGCAGTCAAGCCGACACTTCTGCTGCAGCCCGGCGCGCCCTTCACGCGCGAAGCGCTGGGTCACGACACGAAACTGATCCGTCAGGCCATCATCGACATCGGTTTTCTGGCCCCGCTGCTGGACGATCCTCGCGTAACGCGTGACGCTGAGCGAAATGAAATCAACATCGAGGTGCGCGGCGGCGTGGGACCGAAAGTGATTGTCACGGTCTCCGATTATCCGATGAAAGAAAAGACGGCGCGCGATCTTTTGCCGGTAAAGCGGGAAGGGAACATCGATCAGTCGGCGATCATCGAAGGCGCCCGGAGGCTGCGGAACAAACTACAGGAGCAGGGTTATTTCTTCGCGGATGTCACTGCCGTGTGCACGGTCACGCCGCCAACGCCTGAGCTTGGTGACAATGGCACTGCTACTACCTGTGAAACACTGAATCCGGAAACGTTAACCGGTCGCACGGTGGAGATTCGCTACGACCTGGAGCGTGGACGGCGTTTGAAGTTAACCGACATTCGTATCATCGGCACTAACAAGCTTACCTACTACGATGTCGCCCCCGATTTGAGGACCCAGAAAGCGAGTGCGCTTGGGTTGATTCCGTTTCTTGGTTATGGCCGTGGTTACACCAGCCTCACGTTGCTCGAACAGGACCGGCGAACGATTGAATCCTATATGCGAGACATTGGTTACCGGCGAGCGAAGGTGGACGTACTGCAGGGCGTGTCGTTAAACGGCGAAAGTTTGATTATTACTTTCAGTGTCAACGAGGGTCCGCTGACCCGCGTGGCCGGAGAGGAAGTCCGCGGCAACACGATTTACACCGAAGAGAGATTGCGGCAGGAGTTGAAGACCGTCGTCGGTTCGCCTTACTCAAGGTCGCAGGCAAGGGCCAACGGCGAACGCGTGTTGGCGCTTTATTCCCGCGACGGGTACGTCAACGCGCAACTGGATTTTTCGATTGTCGAGCTTCCCAAAAAAGGCGACGAGGAGCAGGTCAGAC
>JALZOO010000442.1 GCA_030913905.1 Acidobacteriota bacterium | reverse complement strand
TGCCAGGCGCCACTGCCCGCCACGCTCTCATCTTCGCAAAACATTTTCAGCGAACAACAGGAAATGGATCTGGGCGATGCGGTTGCCGAGCACCTGCAACGCAACCACCGCGTAATCGATGACGAGGAAGTAACCGGACACCTCCGTCGCATCGGTGAACGTCTGATAAAACATTTGCCACCCACCAGTCTGCGTTTTCAATTCTTCTTGTTCGATGTGAACGACGTTAACGCTTTCACGTTGCCAGGGGGCCGGATTTACGTCTCGCGAAAGCTGGTGGCTTTCTCTAAAAACGAAGACGAACTTGCTGGAGTCATTGCCCACGAGCTCGGCCACATCATGGCTCGCCACTCGGCAGTCGATATGACCACGCTGTTGCGCGAGGTGCTCGGCGTTACACAGGTTACAGATCGCCGCGATATCTTCACGAGATACAACGAGTTGATCGAAAACGCGGCACGAAAACCGAAGGCGTTTGAGAAACTCGATAACCATGAAGCAGGTAATCAAAACGTCGCCGACCTCATAGGGCTCTACGTAATGGCGCGCGCCGGGTATGACCCGCAAGCGCAGACGGCATTATGGGACCGTTATAACGAATTGAAGGGCAAGACTGGGGGTTTCCTCGCAGACTTGTTTGGCCGGACGAAGCCGGAGCAGAAGCGACTTAGAGAGATGTTGAGAGGACTTGCCTCTATGCCCCCTGAGTGTATTGGCGCCCAAATCCAGGCAAACGCTCAGGAGTTTCAGGAGTGGCAAACTGCGGTGGTCAGCTACACCGGTCTCGGTAAGAAAGAATCAGTTGGCGGTCTCACTGTTAAGAAGGTCCTCAACCCTGCTCTGCGCAGCGACATCAACCATCTGCGGTTTAGCCCTGACGGCAAATTTATATTGGCCCAGGACGATTCGGGCATCAACGTGCTGGCGCGTCAACCATTTGCTGCTCTTTTTCGCATTCATGCGCCCGACGCGCGGCCGGCCCAATTTACTCCTGACTCAAAACAGATCGTGTTTCACACACCGAACCTGCGCGTGGAAACGTGGAACATTGGGGAACAGAAACTCCAGACGGCCCGGGAAGTTGTGGCGCGGAAGACTTGCCTGCAAACATTGCTGTCGCCTGACGGAAGTGCGCTGGCCTGTCTGGACAGCGAATTTGGATTAAGTTTGATCGATATACAATCCGGTAGTCCCGTGTTTGAGAAGAAGTCGTTCACTCGTCCCGGATTCTTTGAAGTGTTTTCAATGCTTTTTGCAGTGCTAGTGTCTGAACAAACTGCCGATCTCGACGAACGTGAATTCATCAACATGTCGTTTTCGCCTGACGGTCATTATTTTCTCGCCGGCGACAGGTCCATGTCAGTCAACGCAGTCGGCTTTTCAACGGATGTTCAGTCTCTGGTCTACGATCTCACTACGCGCCAAACTATTTCAGTCAAGGGCGATTTCAAGAATGTTCTTTCAAGTGGCTTCGCATTCGTAGGACCTGACAAGATTATCGGTAAGAACCTTGAAAACTCGAAAAAGGCAGGACTCTATGGTTTTCCGAGCGGACAGGTGATCGAACATTTTGAGATGTTTGGTGCCACGCTCAAGTCAGTCACTTTGGGAAACTACGTGTTGTTACAAAACTATGGAAAGCTTTCAGGTGCAATAATGGACCTGTCCTCCAGGAGAGTTTTCAATGTGAGCCAGCGACCGGTGCTCGACGGGTATGAGGACACGGTCGCTTCTGAACGTCGGAATGGTGAGCTTGGGCTATTCGGTTTGAAAGGCGGACAACCGCAAGTTGCCGCTTTGCCACAAGGTGTACTCGGACGCTTATATGCCGCTGACGTTACGCCCGACTTTAAATGGCTGGCTGTGTCTGGCTACTCCCGCGGCGCCGTTTGGGATTTGTCGGAAGGTAAAATGGTCTTGTATGTTCGTGGATTTCGCGGCGTCCATATCGAAGAGGACGGAACGGGTTATGCAGACTTTCCGAAACTCGATCAGGTCGCGCGAACCATTGCCCGGTTGGACTCAAACACCAAGACTGTCACCGGTGGATCCGCAATCGATGGTGGTATCGTTAATCAGTCCGGTCCCTACCTCACACGTATTAAGCCCGCTAAAGAAGGTGGCAGCGCATGGGAAAATGTGACCCTGGAGATTAGCAGTGTGCGCGGTTTGGCGCCGCTGTGGTCAATCGCATTTCGGACGGAACGGCCCTGGTTCTGGGTGGCGCCTGGCGATCACACGATCACGCTCCTTTGGACGCTGCGCTCGAAAGCGGCGTCGACGGAAATCAAGAGTAGCCCCGAGCTGCAAAGGCAGATGGCTGCAATAAAGGAAAAAGAGGGAGACTATCTAATCAAGAGTCTGGATTTGCATACCGGCAAGGTGCTGGGCCAATTATTGGTGGAAACCGGAAAAGGCTCTTTTCGAATTAAAGAAGTCTTCACCAGCGGCGACTGGGTCGTAGTCGTTGACACCCAGAATCGGGTATTAATTTACTCGCTTAAGGATGGTCGTCAGGTCGGCAAGGTGTTTGGCAAGCGCCCGACGATCAGCGTACCGGGCAATTTGCTTTCAGTGGAAACTGACGAGGGAGTCTTAACGTTGTACGATTTGAACAGCTTCGCAAAGCGCCAGCAGTTTTCATTTTCAAGTCCCGTAGCGATGACTCGCTTCAGCTTTGATGGCAAACGCTTGTTTGTGCTGACAGCAAATCAGAACGTCTATCTGGTGGACGTCTCGGCGCCGGCGGGTGGAACGCTCGCAGACTAGCAACCTGGACTGTCGCAGATCAGTTATCGAGTTTCGCATGTCAACAACAACGTGCCAGCCGCACCCTCGTATAACTGAGCTTCTCGAAAACCACATCAAGGCAGGCGACTTCCCTTCCGCGGTTTACCTTGTAGCTCAACAGGGCCGCACAGTCCTTGCCGATGCTCTTGGTAACGCAGTCGTCGCACCGCAACAGATTCCTGCCACCCTCGACACGATCTACGACCTCGCTTCGCTGACGAAACCATTGGTGACCGGCATGCTTTGCGCACGACGAATTGAAGCCGGTGAACTTACCCTCGACAGTTCAGTTTCGCATTACCTGCCGGAGTTTGAACGGACCGACAAGCAAAGAATCACGATCAGGGAATTGTTAACGCACACGTCGGGTCTTCCTGCCTGGCGCCCGCTTTATATTCTGGCGGAGGGAGAACGCGATCGAGCGGTAGCCGCCATCGCCAATCTTGACCTCGAATACAAACCCGGAACCCGAGTCGTCTATAGCGATCTCGGTTTCATTACGCTGGGTTTATTACTTGAGCGATTAACGGGTAAGGCTTTGGCCAAATTAGCGCAAACGGAGATATTCCAGCCACTCGCCCTTCAGCATACTTTTTTCAATCCGGAACAGGCGCTGCAAACTGGAATCGCAGCATGTGAAATAGGCAATGGTTACGAACGACAAACGTGTAATGACACTAAGGCAGGTGACTACTCAAACTGGCGTGAAGAATTGATTTGGGGCGAAGTGCACGATGGCAACGCGTATTTTCTAGGCGGCACAGCCGGCCACGCCGGTCTCTTCTCGACAGCCCCGGAGACGTGCGCACTCGCAAATCAATTTCTGGCTAAACAAACGAGGCTCTTGAAACCGGAGACGACTCAGTTGTTTCGCCAGAACTTCACACCAGGTTTGGAAGAAGCGCGTTCAATCGCATGGATGTTGGCCGCGACAAAGGACTCGAGTGCGGGCTCGGATTTGCCTACGGATAGTTTCGGTCACTCCGGGTTCACTGGAACCAGTTGTTGGGTGGATCCAAAGCTGGATCGGGTTTTCATTCTGCTGACCAATCGCACTCACGGGCATGCGCTTCCGTTCGTGAACATCAACAGCGTTCGCCGGAGGTTTCACTCAATGGCTGTTGCGGCGCTCAACGGAAGCCCGCGTAGGTTTGAACATACACAGTAAGCCGCGGCTTAGCACAAAAAGTCACGAAGTGTGATGACTCAAACCAGTCAGCGAAGCTGACGGCATGATAGTAGCCCAGGGTGAAGCGAGCGCAGCGAGTGAAACCCTGGGAGCAGATGAGACAAACCTTCATGTTGGCAGCGTCAACAAACCGTAAACAGGACGCAGTCACACTATCTAAAAACGTTAAGGGGGTTTCGGGGCTTTAGCCGCAGTTGACCGCAAATCCTCGAAACATTTCGCCGCTAAGCGGCGAGGATGCGCACTAGCGCGGGGTTTCAGGACGTGCAGTGCTGCCTGTGGCGCGGGAATCTTTCGACAGGATCGTGAATGTGGTGAGGCCCACGAAGACTCGGTCGCCTTTTCGAATTCTCACCGAAAGAGCGTTTGGCTTGGGGCGGGTGGCAATGATCGGCTTTGCCGTCTGGCTCTCAGGCGTTTCAGTAGTTAGGTAGTAGGGCGTGTCGCCGGTTTCACAAGAGCCGGTGCCGGCAGGATCGAGCCGGATGCGCAGCCGCTCATAAGCGCCAACGAAGCTTATCTCCTCAACCACACCGCTGGAAAAACATGAGTGGCCCGCGGGCAATGTTTGTGTCGGGCTCAAAGAAACGTCCTCGGGACGAAAAATAACTTTCACGGTTTCGCCATCGCGAAATTGCCCTTTGTCATTGTCAAAAGGCACTCGCGCTGAGCCAATCTCCAATTCCCGATTGCGAATGACGCCCTCGAGAATGTTAGCTGCGCCGAGAAAGGTTGCGACATACTCGGTTGCCGGTTTGTTGTAGACCTGGAACGGAGTGCCGATTTGTTCAATCTGGCCCACGTTGATTACGGCGATACGGTC
>JALZOO010000424.1 GCA_030913905.1 Acidobacteriota bacterium | reverse complement strand
GTTTCCATAAGTGTACAGGGCTTGCCTCCTCCAATGGATTGGGAGTTTTTTGGGCGGATGCTAGTTTACCTACCTCAGAAATCTGGAAAACATCGTCTCGTGTGGGAAACGCTTCAACGCTACCGACTACCGCAACGGGGAGAAAGAATATATGGGCCGCCGTATTGGGAACAACCGCTCGAGAAATCTATGATTAGTAAGTTTATCAAGGCATTGAAGACATCACGCGGAGAGAAGTAACCTCCTCAGGCCAGCGATTTGTATAAGTGCCTTATTCTCCCTCTCCCTTTGGGAGAGGGAAGGGAGAGGGGTTGACGTCGCTTTAGCCCTTCCCCTCTTTCCCCTTCCCAAAGGGAAGGGGAAGAATAAGAAGCGTAGTTTCAGGTAAAAGCCGTTTCCGTCGAGGTCGTCCGCTTCACGGACCGGACTTCCACAAACCTTTTTGTGCAAAGCGAACCGATGGAGACAGCCATGAGAATACTCAAACTCTTCTACGGTATTGCGTCCATCATCAGCCTTGTCAATGGCGTGTGGATGCTCGTCTTTCCTTTGTCGTGGTACACAGATTTTCCGTCAGCAATTCCGCATACGGGTTCATTCAATGCTCATTTCATCCGTGATCTTGGTGTTGTCTTTATTATCGCAGCTCTCGGCTTCGGCTGGTGTGCGCTTCATCCTGATCGCAGCCGGTTAACTCACATCGTTTTGACGATCTTCTTTGTCGGACATGCTTTGATCCATGTCGCAGACCTTCTGACGGGCCGTGTACATCATACGCATTGGCTGATTGATGCGCCGACAGTGTTTCTGCCGGCTATTCTGTTAACAATCCTTGCGGTGTCACCGGTCAGGAAATATCTTGGCGAATCGTTGTGATGGAATGCCGCGCTGAAGCAGCCGGCTTGATCATTCTGGGAGAGGTTAGTGATGGACTCTGCACTTGACCAGCGAAATATGCTGCTTGCTGCCTGGAGAACCAACAACCGTGTCACCGCCTTCCTCGTCGAGAACTTACCTTCGGAGCTATGGGGAGCTGCAGTCCCGGGCGCTCCGCGACGAACCGTCCGAATGATCGCCGGCCACATCCACAATGCACGGTGTATGTGGATAAAGACGCTGGGAAGTGAGCACGGCATCGCGGTACCGCGAGCTGTCAATCGACACAAGGTTGGACCGAAAGAGCTGCTGCCGGCATTAGGCAAGAGTAGCCGCGGCATCATCAGTTTGCTCACGCTAGGTCTTGAGCGAGGTGGCACAATCCCCATGTCCTCCTCGTATGCCTGGCGCAACCTTCCTCTCGACGTCGGACATGTTCTAACCTATTTCGTCGCGCATGAGGGTCATCATCGAGGGCAGATTGTGATGCTCGCTCGCCAGTTGGGCCATCGTTTGCCCGTTGAGATAACGGGTGGGCTCTGGCAATTCGCGAAGCGCGCCAAGGAGGCGAGCAACCAAGCTTGAGAGACAGCAACGCCTTAGCGGGGGCATGCCCCCTTCCCAACCTGAGAGACTTCTTAACTTGAGTGGTGAATCTTGAGCTTGAAAGATGGCGGCGATCTAGCTGGGGCATGCCCCCTTCCTGACCTGAGAGACTTTCGGACTTGAGTGGTGAGCCTTGAGCTTGAAAGATGGCGGCGATTTAGCGGGGGCATGCCCCCTTCCTAACCTGAGAGACTCTCCAACTCGAGTGCTCACTCTCGTGACTTATGGGACCATAGTTCAAGTTGTTCCTTGGCAAGCTTTCGACGGATCTGAAATAGCTCAAGACAGAGAGTCTCTCAGGTTGGGAAGGGCGGTTTACCCCCGCTGAGTTTTGGTTGCTTCCAGTTTCAATTTAGTGAGGCATGCCGGCCTGACATCCCGTGAAATTCTTAGAGTTAGTGAGTGATACAATCCGGGTTTTGGTGCTTCAGATTGTAAGCACAAAGGATTGCCGAGATATGACACCTGCAAAGTTTGCGTGTTCTCTGTTTCTGATGGTGAGTTGCGGAGTGGTTGCCGCTCGGGCGCAGAATTTAAGCGGCTTTTTCAAAGGTATCAACGGAGCGTTTGTTGTTTATGACTTCTGCATTGCTTCGCACCAGCTGAAGCGTGGTGAGTGGGTAGTAAAAGAGTTTTCGCTTGGGGGGTGTATATGAAGCCACCGATAATGTCGTTAGTTCTAACCGCAGTCTTACTGTCTTCCATCGGGATTTCTGGTACCGGGCCGGCGCCTGGAAACGGCGTGCAAGCACAGCGACGCTTTGCAACAGAGACTTTGCCGCAGCCGCGCTTCGCAGATCCCGAGCGAGCACGAAAACTCGCGACCGCTTTTCCAGAAATAGAACGCATGTTCCGGGAGCGAGTCGAACGCCAGCACATGCCCGGCGCGGTGATAGGCATAATCATCGACGGTGAGCTCGTTTGGGTTAAGAGCGCCGGCGTAGCTAATGTTAAGAGCCGCGTCCCAGTGACTCCCGATACTGTCTTTCGCATCGCTTCGATGACCAAGAGCTTTACGGCCGTGGCGATTCTGAAACTGCGCGACCAGGGAAAGCTCTCGCTGGATGATCCAGTTTCAAAGTATGTGCCTTCCCTGGCTGACTTGCCTTATCCGACCAAAGATTCACCCGCGCTTACGATTCGTCATCTGCTTACGCACTCCGAAGGTTTTCCCGAAGACAATCCCTGGGGCGACCGTCAACTGGCGCAAACCGATGAGACGATGAAGATCTGGATGCGCGGCGGCATACCCTTTTCAAACGCTCCGGGTGTGGCTTTTGAATACTCTAACTATGGCTTCGCCATTCTCGGACAGATTGTTGCCCGCGCTTCCGGCAAGGCGTACGAGGATTACGTTCGCGACCAGATCCTGCTGCCACTCGGGATGCGCTCCTCCACGTTTGAGGCGTCGCAAGTCCCGCGAGACCGTGTCGCCCCCGGTTATCGTTGGGAGGATAACGCCTGGAAGGATGAACCAATACTCGCGCACGGATCCTTCGGTGCGATGGGTGGACTGTGGACGTCGGCAAACGATCTCGCTCTGTATGTTTCTTTTCTGATGTCGGCCTTTCCGCCGC
Organism: Acidobacteriota bacterium; assembly: GCA_030913905.1. GTDB lineage: Bacteria > Acidobacteriota > Blastocatellia > Pyrinomonadales > Pyrinomonadaceae > PSRF01. Next base: position 3,675 of record JALZOO010000424.1, on the reverse strand, counting down.
GCGACGAAGTGGAAAAGGGTCCCATACACCGAAGCAGCGCCAGAGAGATGCAGCAGGCTGCTCGCTGGCAGCCGGCATTTGCGCTTCGCCCTACGGTGGATGGGCCGTTGCAGTTAGGTGTCTCGACTTATGCGTATGGGCTTGGCGTTACGCAGGATTGTCGCTTCAGTCATGTTGTTGGACATGGCGGAGGTCTGCCGGGATATGGATCGTTGATGCGCTGGTGGCCGGAGTATGGTGTGGGAATGATCGCGATGGGCAACCTGACTTACGCGGGCTTCGGTGGTCTGTTCGGTGACGCTGCGGCGGCGCTGCACGGCACCGGCGCAATGCAGCCACGCGTTGTTCAGCCGTCGCGGGCCCTTTTGGCGGCGCAGAAAGATGTATCTCAGCTAATCATCAAGTGGGACGATGAGCTCGCAACGCGTATCGCAGCAGATAATTTGTTTTTGGATGAGACTCTGGCTCGACGTGCGACGCGGATGCGAGAGTTGACTGTCAGGCATGGAGCGTGTAGTCCGGCCACCACGATTGATGCTGAGAATGCCTTACGCGGCAGATGGCGAATGCCTTGTGAGCGCGGTTGGCTTGACGTGTTCATAACGCTGGCGCCGACGATGCCGCCGCGAGTCCAGTTCATCAACGTGCAATCCACTCTCCCACCTGATGAGCGGATGGCAAAGGCATTAGGCTCCGTCATGCGACTGGTGAACGGTTGGGACGAGAAAACCGCAGAAGGGTTGACTGCGCCCGGCTTGGACATTGAACGCATGCGCCGCCAGACTTCAGCTGCATCACTCTGGGGCACCTGCAAGTTGGGAGAGGCTTTAGGCGGGGATGGCAAGCGCGACAGCGCAGTGAAACTAATTTGCCAACGCGGCAACCTGTTGGCCCGCCTTTCGCTCGATGCGGAAACGAACCGCGTGAAGAGTCTTGATTTGATCCCAACGCGAGACCAGCGTTGCGTGCCTTGATCGTGAAAGGGTAAACAGGTGAACGGGCAAAGGGGATACCCATGACAACTCCTGCCGTGCCGCAAGTAGAATGCGAGCAACATCACGCGAGTCTCTCGGTCAGCGACGTCCGGGCAGCGGTCGATTTCTACACCAGCAAGCTCGGCTTCTGGCTCGCTTTCACCTGGGGCGATCCTCCATCGATGGCGGGTGTGAACCTGGGCCAGGTGCAGATTTTCCTGGAGCAGGGCACGCCTAATCCCCAGGGGTGTTCTGTGTACTTCGTGATCGGTGACTCTGATGAGCTGTGCGAGTTCCAACGCGCCAAGGGCGTCAAGATCACCGAACCTCCCGGGGACCGGCCCTACGGACTGCGCGACTACAGCGTCCGCGACCTCCACGGCTACGGGCTCACTTTTGGACATCGCATACAGAACACCGGCCCATCGCTCGAAATTGAAAGAGTGGATTTGACAGTGCGGCTTGAGAAGCGCCTCGCATCTGTGCTCCACGATCTGGCCGGGCACAAGCACATGAGTGTTTCGAGTTGTCTCGAGGAAACGCTCCTGCACACGTTTGAGCCGTTCGGAGACGGCGTTGCCAGTCCACACACCAAGAGTGACCTTAGGTACATTCAAGAATTGAAGAAGAAACACGGCATCGACTACGACTCTCACGCGAGTTATCGGTTCGTTGAGCGCGAGTGACCTACCGCGATGTCGCCCGGCGGTTGAAGGAACAAACGATCCACGAAAACGACACGAACCAACACGAAAATACTTCGTTAGTGATATTTCGTGGATCGTTTGTTTTGTACGGGAAGTGACTCAAGTATGTTGTTACCGACTTGTCGGGGGACAGTCAGCGGTCGAGAAAGTCAAAGCCGATGTTGCGAAGCGGGGAGTCGGTAGGGAAGTGCGGGTGACGGTCAAGTTAAATGACGGTGCAAAGCTCAAAGGCTACATCAGCGCGGCAGGAGAAGATTCCTTTACACTGACAGATTCCAAGACCGGACAAACCCGAACGCTCGCTTACAGCGATGTGGCTCAGGTCAAAAAGCCAGGCGGCTTTTCTCTGGCCGCAAAAATTGGCATCGGGTTAGGGATCGCCGTCGGCGTGTTGGCGATCCTGTATGGAATCAGCTGTCGTAATGACCCCTTTTGCTGATGGAGAGATGAAATTGGCCAGAGTCAAACTTTCAACGTTAGTCATCTTGTTATGTTTCTTTGTTGAAGGCGTTGCCGCGCAGCAAACCAACTTCACCCGACAACAATACGAAGAGGATTTTGACTATCTCTGGCAGAGTATCTCGGACGACTACGCTTACTTCGATCAAAAACAAACCGACTGGAACAAGGTGCGAGACATTTATCGGCCACAGATCAGTGCGATTAAGACGCCTGGCGATTTTGTAACGCTGTTGGAATCTGTGCTGGAAGAGCTCTATGACTTTCACGCACATCTCAACACCAATACGGCAGCCTCGCCGCGCCTCGTACCGTCAGGCGCAGACATCTGGGCCGAATGGTTAAGTGGAAGAGCCGTCATCACGGAAGTCAGACCAGCATCGAATGCTGAAAAAGCCGGAATAAAAATTGGAATGCAGGTCGTCTCGATCAATGGGATTGCCGTTGATGAGGCTCTCAGCCGGCGCTTGGGCAAATCCTTACGTTCGGTCGATCAAGGCGCGAAGAACTGGGCCCTCCAGGTCTTGCTTGCGGGGCGACGGAATGAGAAGAGAAACATCGAGGTCACCAGTAACGGCGAGCGCAAGGTGCTCTCAATAGACGACCAATCTCCCCCGGGATGGTCAGCCACAAGGCCGTTGCTCGAATACCGCCGAATTGAAAAGGACGTCGGGTACATCCGCATAAACAACTCTCTCGGCGACACCGACCTAATCAAGCAGTTTGACGTCGCGCTGGCCGCGCTCAGGAATACGCGCGGGTTGATTCTTGATTTGCGTGATACGCCCAGCGGCGGCAATACGACCGTCGCCCGTGGAATTATGGGCCGCTTCATACGGCGTGACATGCCGTATCAGAAACACAGCATTCCGGCTGAGGAGCGCCAGTACGGAACGAGGCGAAGTTGGATAGAGCTGGTCTCACCGAGGGGAGAGTTCAGCTATTCAGCGCCCGTGGTAGTCGTGGTGAACCATTGGACTGGGAGCATGGGTGAAGGAATAACGATCGGTATGGATGGGATGAAGCGGGCGACCATTGTCGGAACCGAGATGGCCCGTCTCGTGGGCGCAACGTCCGGGATACGTCTGCCGAGCACAGGCATTGGCGCGACTTTTCCTACCGAAAAACTTTTTCACATTGATGGAAGTCCGCGCGAGAAGTTTGTGCCACCTGTTCACATTAATTTGTTACTGAACGCCAATCAGAATGGTGACGACATAATTTTGCAGAGAGGGCTAACAGTATTGAGGAGCATGATCAAGCCCAAAATGAAATGAAAGAACAAGCGAAACTGACCACACTGGAGTCTCTATATCAGAACATCAAGGACGCCCTGGAGAATGAAAGACACCGCGTCAATGAAGAAATTAGGAATTATCCGACGCCGATTCCTGCCTGTGATGCCCAGTTTAACTACCTGCTTGAAGAACGAGCGAAGATCGCGGAGGAAATGGATCGCTTGAAAGCATTATCGAAGGGAAGCTTCACGCGAGAGGATGTTGAATTGATCGACGAGTTCATCAGAACATCAAACT
>JALZOO010000394.1 GCA_030913905.1 Acidobacteriota bacterium | reverse complement strand
CGATTGCGCCGCGAGACGTAAAGGTTGTGGTTGAGGAATACCTGCATGAAGCGCATATGGCTGGATTTCGCAGCGTGCGCATAATTCATGGCAAAGGGATAGGCGTACAGAAGAAGACGGTCAGGGCGATATTGGCTCGAACGCCGTATGTTTCCAGTTGGACGGATGCGCCACCGGAAGCGGGCGGATTGGGCGCAACAATTGTTTGGCTGCGTGAACGTGCGGAGTGACACTCAAGACGTTTAGAGTACACCGCGGTGTCCTAATTTACGGAGCCGGAAACGATCCACTAAACACACTAATCAACACTAATCTTCCTTCGTGACCTTTCGTGTAATTCGTAGATCGTTTCATGGGATTTATTCAAAGGCAGCAACCTAAAGGTTGAACTTTGAACTTCTTGAACGCTAGGCGAGCAGGCCTTGAATAAGTTCGTTGCGCCATTTGATGTCGATGGGCTTGGTGACATACGCGGCGAACCCGGCCGCTTTCGCGCCCTCACGAAAGTCTGTTTCCTGGTGCCCCGTAACCGCAATCACCGGAACTTCACTCAACCCATCCGAGGCTCGTATCTTTTCGGTGGCGGCGATTCCATCCATTATCGGCAACGCCAGGTCCATGAGGATGATGTCGGGCCGTTCGCGCTCCGCAACTTCAACGGCTTGCTTGCCGTTTTCCGCTTCAGCGACCAGGTAGCCAAGATCCCTAACTCAAGCCGCATGAAATAACGCGCGTCTTCGTCGTCCTCGACAATCAATACTGTTCGGTCCCTAGGGTCCTTTTCCAACATCGCCTTGAGATTGCGTCGCTCGCAAAAATTACGCCGCTTTTGCGACGTCAACGTGGGGAAAATTTAGAATGTTTGGATTGCTTTGACTGTATGTCGCAGGCAAGTCGATGTCAAGAAACGGGCTAAAGCCACCGTGCTAATGAAAAAGTGCGAATAAGAATGAACCCAATGGCACTATTGGTCGTTAAACCCTGGTAACTTCAGATTTCTGATTCGTCGGAGAACCACCACCATGAAGAAAATAATCCTAGTTGTGCTCCTGGTAGGAATTGCCGGGATCGCAGGTATTGTGCGCACCTATTCGAAATCAGGCGGTAGCGTGGCTAAATGGCCCCTGTCGCTGCATCAGGAGAAGCACTCCGCCGCTGATGTGCGCGAGGAAATTCGCAAGAGTTTCGAGCTTTCCCCAGGCGCGAAGGTAGATGTCTCGGGCATTAACGGTGCAGTGAAGATCGAAACCTCCGATACAAGAACTGCTGAGATTTATATCGAACGTACGGCCGACAGTCAGGAAGCCCTGACTCGTCGCAAAGTGACGATTGAAAGCACGGGCGCCAAGTTAACGATCAAGGGTGAAAAGGGCGACGGAAACTTCTTAAGTCGCATGTTTGGTTCAAGTCCAAGGGAAAATGTCACCCTCCGCCTGCCAAGGCAGATATCTTTGGCAACCACGGGCGTGAATGGCTCAGTTAAGGTCGGGGAGATTGACGGCTCCGTGGAGATTACCGGCATTAACGGACGAGTCGAGATCGCACAGGCTTCGGGCTCCGCCGAGTTTAGTGGAATTAATGGCAACGTCTCGGTCGCTCTGAAACAACTCGGCAAAGGCGTCGATATAAACGGTATCAACGGAAACATTGAGTTGCGCCTGGGTGAGGGAGTAAACGCCGACCTGGAGGCACACGGGATGAACGGCAGTGTGACCTCAGACTTACCAAACGTGGTCGTCGACAAGAGCAGCCGCGGTAACTACACAGCCAGGATTGGAACCGGCGGAAGCTCAATCTCGGCCAGCGGCATTAATGGCAACATTCGCTTAACCGGACTAGCCGAGCTGAAGTTGGCTAATTCATAACCATCAGCGCACTGTGGTCTACAGCGATCGGGTGTCGGGGAAATCTCCGGCACCCGATTTCTACTTGTCGATCAGGCCTCTCGTACATCAAATAAACGATCCACGAAGTACACGAAATCTCACTAACACTTTCGTGCTTATTCGTGTAATTTCGTGGACCGTCTTATTAGCTTTTCCCCCCGCTCCATTCTGCAGACTCTAGACTGAAGACTGTCGACTGGAGACTCTAGACTGGAGACTCTTTACTCGACTGGCTTGCGGGTTGTGAGTGTCGGCACATTCCAGGCCCTCAACTTTTCATTCCACTCCGGCACAGTGTCCTTAATAAAGCGATTCGCTTCGGCCAGCCGTTCACGATACTCCGGCTCGATCTCCTGGAAGTATTGTCGCTGGTATGGAGTGGGCGCCGCATTTGTGCCGTCGAGTCCGAAGAAGAGCTCGCCGATCTTGTTTACGATTTGCGCCTTTCCGGGAAAGCCCAGCCCGTCGGAGCGCCGCGCCAGCCGATCCTGGAGCGCATCAACCTGCTTGATGTAGTCATCGAGCGCCTTCATCAAATCCTTGTCCGGCTCCTTGATTAGATTCTTGACCGTCGTCTGCGTATGTTTGAGCTGCTCCTCAACGCTGTCCAGGAAACGCAGCACGGTGTTGGCCGACGATTGCATATCCCGGAGTTTTACCTGCAGATCAAACTGTGCCTGCAAATCGGCGGGCGATACACTAATAGTCGGATCAAGACGAACTTCTACCGGCTCTTCAAATGTCTTCTCACCAACCGTGAGCTTAACCTTGTAAGTGCCAGGCAAAACATGTGGCCCACGCGGCGGACCGGCAAAAGCCGTTTCTTCTTCGCTGGGAGGACGCCTCACTTCGGCCCCACCCCGGCGCAGGTTCCAGGCTACGCGATTCAGTCCCCTCTCCTTCGCGGGTTTATCCAGGTCCTGTACGACATTGCCGGCTTGATCCAGAATTTGGACCTTGAAAGTCGTCTTGTCGTCAGGTTTTTCTTTTAAGTAGTAGGTAATCAATGCGCCGTAAGACGGGTTTGGACCATTGAACGCTTTGTCGCCAATTCCATAACGTGTAAACCGAGTGGCGTACCGCATCCCAGGACGAACCGGAAACAAATGGGCATTACGATTCAGAATGGACGAGGTCATTTGCTGAATCGCCGACGCGTCGTCATAGATCCACACGCTGCGGCCATGTGTCGCTAGTATCAAATCGTTCTCGCGCGGGTGGACCACGATATCGTGAACAGAAACGTTCGGGAGGTTTTTGAGGTTGAGAGGAATCCAGTCGCCGCCCCCGCTATACGAAGCAAAGAGACCAAGCTCGGTTCCTGCGTAGATCAGATTTGGATTCTTCGGATCCTCGCGAACAACTTGTACGTAAGCCTTCGGCGGCAAGTTGCCGGCAACCGCCGTCCAGGTCTTGCCGCCATTGGTGGATTTGAATATGTAAGGACGAAAGTCATCAAACATGTGCCGGTCAAACGAAACGTAGACGGTCTGCGCGCTGGTCCGTGACGGTTCGACATGCGAAACCAGCGACTTGGCCGGGACACCAGAGATATTGCCGGCGAGATTGTCCCAATCCTTTCCGCCATCCAACGTCACCTGCAGATTGCCATCATCGGTGCCGGCCCAGATCTGTCCTTTTTGGACCGGCGATTCCGCCAAACTAATGATCGTCGTATGGTATTCAGCCGTGGTGTTCTCAATGGCAACCGGGCCGCCGGCGTCCTTCTGCTTCTCAGGATCGTTGGTGGTTAAATCGCCGCTGATCTGTTCCCACGTCTTGCCAAAGTCGCTCGACTTGAACACCACGTTGCCGCCGAAGTAGACGGTGCTCTTATCGTGGGGCGAAAGCACTATCGGAGAGTTCCAGTTGAACCGATACTTTTCTCCAATTGCCGGGCCATCACCACTGCCGCGTCCCCATGGATTCACCTCCTGCTGCTCGCGTGTGCGAAAGTCCGTACGCAGAATATTTCCACCCTGCGATTCGGATATGTACAGTTCAGGCTCGTCTGCCTTGTTGATGACATAGAAGCCGTCGCCGAAGCTGACCATGCGCCAGTCGTCATTCATGATCCCGGCCGGCTCCCGCGTGCGGCTGGGGCCTGTCCATGCGCCGTTGTCCTGAAGCCCACCCATCACGTAATAAAACGGCAGACGGTTATCGGCGTGAATCTGATAAAACTGGCCCAGGGGAATGTTATAGACAGGTTCCCACGTTTCGCCGCCGTCGTAAGTGACCGCGATGCCGCCATCGTTTCCAATCCATATTCGTTTCGGATTTTTCGGGTCCTGCCAGAACGCGTGATAGTCGATATGCGTCCGCCCGGTTATGGACTTGAACGACTTCCCGCCATCAATCGACTCAAACAAAGTTGAAGCGACTGCATAAACGTGGTTCTCGTTATTGGGATCGACGCGTACGCGCGTGTAGTAAAAACCGCGCGAGACAATTCGTTCGTTCTTGGATACCTGCTTGAACGTTTCGCCACGGTCGTCCGAGCGATACAGGGTGCCTTCCTTTGCTTCCAATATTGCATAGACCACATTGGGATTGCTGGGCGCCGCGCGCACTCCGATTCGTCCAATCAGTTTTGGCAAACCGTTGGTGAGTTTGTTCCAGGTGCGTCCTCCGTCGATCGATTTATATAAGCCACCCCTTTCACTGCCGCTGCGATGCGTCCAGGGTTTGCGCTCGAAACTCCACATCCCGGCGTAAAGAATATTCGGATTGGTGGGGTCCATTTCCAGATCAGAAACGCCGTGTTCACGATCGAGGTAAAGGGTCTTGGCCCAGGTCTTTCCCCCGTCGGTGGTCATAAACACACCCCGGTCTTCATTCGGACCAAACGCATGGCCCAGGGCGCCGACATAAACAATGTCAGAATTCTGCGGATGAATTGCGATCGCCGAAATGCGCTCCGTTTCTTTCAGCCCCATGTATTGCCAGTTCTTGCCGCCATCCGTTGACTTGTAAACACCATCGCCAAACGAAACGCTGTTTCTTGGTTTAGACTCGCCTGTTCCCACCCAAACCACATCGGGATTACTTGGCGCCAGTGCAACGTCTCCAAGTGATATCGTCCCCTGCCGTTCGAAAATCGGTTTCCAGGTCACTCCACCGTTGGTCGTTTTCCATAACCCCCCGGAAGCACTTGCCACATACACCACGTTTGGATTACCCGGGATACTCTCCACGTCCGCCATTCGCCCTCCCATGTTTGCTGGTCCAATGCTGCGCCACTCGAGCCGTTCAAATGCTTTTTCGAAGGGCGATTTGGGCTTCGTATCTGCCGGCGTGGTTGTTTCGCTCGGACTCGGCGAAGGCGTGGCCGTGGGCTCCTGCGCACAAACGGAGCCCTGCAGAATGAGGAACAGAATGATGACGACAAAGGGTTTGACTGGAGTCATGCTCGTTCTCCTGAACTTTGTTGATGGATAGGACTGGCCGACGGTATTCGCCGAGAGTTTACCATTGAAGACGCCAGTTCAAAGTTTGACCGGCACTTGAACCAGCTATACAGTGTGACGACAACCACGACAGACTAATAGGAGAGATTGTCTTGCCGCAAAGTAGGCACCGAAAAACCGGAAAGGGCAAAAAACGGCAGCGGGGTCTTTATCACGCCTCGAAATCGAAACCGATGACGGGTCGGAACCGCCAAGCCAGGATTATCGCCATCGTTGCCGTGGTGGTTTTAGCAGGGTCTGCTATTGCTTACCTGATTACCAACCGCGCGGGCAACACGGGCAAAGAGGTCGCGACCGCTTCGGGCTTGAAGTACGTCGATATTGTGGAGGGTACTGGCGCATCGCCGCGTACCGGACAATCAGTTTCAGTTCATTACACTGGCACGTTGGAAAACGGCACGAAGTTTGACAGTTCAGTAGATCGTGCAACGCCTTACGTTTTTCGAATTGGCACCGGCACCGTAATCAAAGGTTGGGACGAGGGCTTGATGACGATGAAAGTTGGCGGCAAACGTAAATTGATCATTCCTCCGAGTCTGGGCTATGGGCCAAGTGGCAACCCTCCAAACATTCCCTCGAACGCGACCTTGCTTTTTGACGTCGAGTTGGTTGACGCGAAGTAGCGATTAGCAAGCGGTAAACAGCAGACAGCAAACAGCAGTCCGCGCAGCGGACGAATTGAAATAGCCAAGTTTACTGCTGGGAAACAGGCGCGACAATGAACCCCGCGGACTCAGTCTTTCCCGAAACGCACCCCAACCAATTGAGCAGTGCCTTGCCTTTCCATTGCGTTATCGTTGCAACGGCTGATTCAGCGTCTAACTGGGTTATAATTCCTGTTCTCTCCTGATTGCCCTCATCTTATTTGCCCTTTTGAGTAACAGTTCGAGGAGGTACCAAATGAAAAATACAAGCTTCAGAAAAATTTTCTACGCCGCACTCCTATCGTTTGTTGTCCTAAGCTTGGCCACATCAGCCTTCGGTCAGGGACGCGGCCGAGGTGGCGGCGCTGGTGGCGGCAGAGGGTCAGGTGGCGGCGTCGGAAATGCGGGTGGACCACCGCCGGGAGTTGGTGTCGATCGTGGACTTGGCAATGCCTCGGAGCGATCTGATGGACGCTCCGACGAAGGCTTGAGAACCGCGTCGGAACGATCAAACGGACGTTCTGATGCAGGATTGGAACGGGCTCGCGTCGCCAGTAACAATCTTCGCCAGGCTGAGCGCGAACTGCGAGATCATCCGGGTATCGCAAACGCATTGCACGTACGCGCCAACGATCTGCGTGCGGGTTATCAGGCTGCGCTTGTGACAAATCCTGATCTCAAATTTGGGCAGTACGTGGCGGCAACGAGGCTGGAGCGTAATCTCAATTCGAGATTTCCGAATATTACGCGCGACGCGATTCTTTCGCGTCTTGCCGCGGGCGATAGCATCGGCGAGGCACTACATGATCTGGGTTTGAGTTCGAGCGAAGCTAAAGCCGCCAAAAAACAGGCGGAGCGTGAGAACAAGCAAGCGAGGAATTAGTCCCAACTCGTCAAGCTCAACAAAAACGCCCGTCCACATGGTCTTTTGTCTGCGGTAGCAGACTAGTGAAAAATAGCCCAGCCCCGAAAACTCGGGGCTGGGAAACAGGCGGACAATAATGAACGAGTCCGTGAAGCGGATGGCTGAATCTTAGCCGTCCGCTTCACGGACTCTATCTCTTTCGCGAATCACATTTCCCACCGATAAATCGGTGGGCTATTTCCATCCGTCCGCTTCGCGGACTGCCGCTCGCGCTTCATGGCCGGTATAGCGCGGCAGTAACAATCCCCAACAGAATCTTGTCAACGCTTTCAAACAGTATTTGCTTTACCATCAGCGCGCTGGGAACTGGCTGCACCGCATAGGCAATGAAGAAGGACGGAATGGCAAGCACGAGTGCCATCGCAATACCAAACCTGATTCCCTGCCCGAGCCACGACCTGTTCTCCACTCCCTTCGCATAGATCCACACCGAACCAATCGCAAAAGAAAGATAAGCCAGGTTGATGAAGATCATCTTTTCCTGACCCTCTGGTCGATACTGGCTGGCGATGGCCATGTAATCAACCCGCAGCAGGTAAGCATGGATTAAAAAGCCTGTAAGGTTTGCCACGACAAAAACTACAATTATCGTCAGCACCAATCTTTTCGTGTTCATTGGAGGAGTCTCCTTCGTCTAAACTGATAGCGAGTAGATGGAAAGTACTACCTGGAAGCAGGGCGAATTGTATCGCAGGCCCATCCACTCAACCAGCCCGCGATCGCGGGCGGCAGCATAGAGCCTGGGGCGTGAGCCCCAGGTAATCGCCCGTCTTCAAACCGAGCCCGCGCGAGCGGGCGAAAGAGCTGGAGTTCAAGTTCTTGAAGCGAACATTTTGCGCGGACACTGCCGCCCGTTTCACGGGCTGAGATCTTATCTTGCGTGGTCCCCTGGGGCTCACGCCCCAGGCTTTACGCTGTCACCTGCTCCGCAGGTTGGAGCGAAGCGAATCGCGAAATCCCGCATCTTTACATTGGACTTTGGACTTTTCCCGTTTGATTTAGTCTTCGTTTGAGAGTTAATCTGCTTCACAATCCGGAAAATCAATTTGAGGGAGATGGGTCTCATGAGCGGGAATACTTTGACCATTACTGACAACCGCACCGGCAAGCAATATGAAGTTCCTATTGAAAATGGAACGATTAAGGCCATGGACTTGCGGCAGATCAAAACGGCGGACGACGATTTCGGTTTGATGACCTACGATCCCGCGTTCATGAACACGGCTTCGTGCAAGAGCCGAATCACATTCATCGACGGCGATAAAGGTATTCTCGAGTATCGTGGTTATCCAATCGACCAGCTTGCTGAAAAAAGTTCTTATCTTGAAGTAGCTTACCTACTCCTGAACGGTGAGCTGCCCACCGCCGAAGAGTTGACTGCCTGGACACGCAACATCACCTATCACACATTTATCAACGAGAGCATCAAGAAGGTTATTGACGGTTTCCACTACAACGCGCATCCGATGGGTATGTTTGAAGCGACGCTCGGCGCGCTCTCGACTTTTTATCCCGATGCGAAGAACATTTTTGATGTCGAGTGTCGAAAGAAACAGATTCATCGATTGATCGCAAAAGTGCCCACTGTGGCCGCGTTCGCTTACCGTCACCGGATCGGAATGCAGTATGCCTATCCCGACAACGACCTCAGCTATGAAGGCAATTTCCTGAACATGATGTTCAAGACGACGGAACTAAAGTATCAACCGAATCCGGTGCTTGAACGCGCACTCAACGTGCTTTTCATTCTACATGCCGATCACGAACAGAATTGCAGCACCAACGCGATGCGCAGTATCGGCAGCGCACATACAGACCCCTTCTCGTCGCTGGCAGGAGCAGCGGCCGCTTTGTACGGTCCACTTCACGGAGGCGCCAACGAGATGGTGCTGCGCATGTTGAAAGAGATCGGATCGGTAGATAAGGTCCCGGATTATATCAAGCGTGTTAAGGCCGGCGAGTTTCGGTTGATGGGATTCGGCCATCGCGTCTACAAAAACTACGACCCGCGCGCGCGCATAATCAAACAGGTGGCGGACGAAGTGTTTGAAGTGACCGGCAAAGATCCGATGCTGGACATTGCGCTGGAGCTGGAACGGATTGCCTTGGAAGACGAGTACTTCGTTAAGCGGAAGCTCTATCCAAACGTCGACTTCTACTCGGGAATCATTTATCAGGCGATGAGTTTTCCGGTGGACATGTTTCCGGTGTTGTTTGCGATTCCTAGAACGTCAGGTTGGCTGGCCCAGTGGGTCGAGTTGCTGGAGGATTCGGATCAGAAAATCGCGCGGCCGCGACAGGTTTATTTGGGTCACCGAACTCGTGAGTATGTACCAATCGATCAGCGGAAGGCGGCAGAGAAGAACGCGGCGGGAGCGTAGAGCGAGACTATTCGCCTTCAATCAACTCTTTGGAGTGCGACGGCCTGACGCCGCTTTGGTCCACCGCAAACTGGCTGCGGACTGGATTAGTTAGAGCTTTTCAAAAATGCGACAAGGGGAAAGCGACGCCAACCGGGGTCCCCGGCGCGGCAGCCGCGCTGGGGTGGTAGATCGCCGCACTCCAAAGAGTTGACTAAAGACTGTGGACTGGTTGGGACTGAAGACTGGCGACCGCTCCGGTTTTTACTTGATCCATTCTGATCCTATCCTGAAATCCCGCACGTACCCGCCGATGGCATCAAAGAGGAAATACAAGCCCAGGGCCACGAGAAATAGAGCGAACAGGAGGATGACCCATGA
>JALZOO010000372.1 GCA_030913905.1 Acidobacteriota bacterium | reverse complement strand
CCGTGTTCTCTGTGCCTCTGTGGTGATTGTTTGTCGGGTAAGATTCACCACTGAGACACAGAGAACACAGAGAACGCACAGAGAATGAGCGTGTTATGTACGGAAGCGGACGCAGTGAGCAGGTTTGTGCGCAGGATGGATGAACTTGTTGATATAAGCAGAGCTTGCCAGTACAACGAGTCGACGCGCCGGATTGAAGGAGTCCCCGTGTTCATTGGGCATTACGCCGTAGGTTTCGCTTCGAAGCGTTTCGCGCCACGAACTTCCCTGGGAGCATTGATGGCGGCGGCGCTCTTTCTCGATCTGTTGTGGCCCATCTTCGTGCTCATGGGTTGGGAACAAGTGCGTATCGAGCCGGGCAACACCGCGTTTACGCCGCTTAACTTCGTTTCGTATCCGATTTCCCACAGTCTGGTTGCGTCGGTTGGATGGGCCACGCTCTTCGCGCTTCTGTATCTGCTGGCAACTCGTTATCGCCGCGGCGCAGTTGTGATCTGGTTTGCGGTAGTTAGCCATTGGGTACTTGATTTCGTTACACACAGGCCGGACCTGCCGCTCTACCCCGGTGGCCCACTACTCGGACTGTCGTTGTGGAACTCCCCGGTTGCGACAGTGATTATTGAGGCGTTGATGTATGCGGCAGGAGTTTGGATTTATGTGCGGGTAACCAGAGCGAAAGATAGTATCGGACGATGGGCATTCTGGATTTTCGTGATCGCAGTTGCGGCTTTCTACGTCATCAATATTTTCAGCCCGCCACCGCCGGGCATACAGCCGCTCCTAATCGTGGCGATTCCTCTGGTATGGTTGCTTGTCTTGTGGGCGTGGTGGGCTGACCGCCATCGCGAGCCCAGATAGGCGGGAAGGTCTCAGATAACCGAGACGTCACGCGCGAGCATTGCCGCACCGATGGTGGCCGCATCCGGGCCGAGTGAAGCCGTAAGAATCTGGGTCGCCTCAAAGCAGGGTTGGAACGCTCGACGTTTAGCTTCCTGAATGATTGGCTTCAGGATGAGATCTCCGGCCCGCATTACTCCGCCGCCGAGTACGATTCGTTCAATATTCAAAAGATTGATGATGCTCGCTACGCCGGTGCCAATATATTTTCCGGTGCGTTCGATCATCATCAGGGCAAAATCGTCGCCTTCCGTTGCTTCCCGCGCCATGTCATCGGCCGTGAAGTCTTTGTTCATTGCCAACTTTGAGAGTGACGACGTTGAGTCTCGATTCAGGCGTTCATTTGCGCGGCGCACGATGTTCGGAGCGGAAGCTACTGTCTCAAGACAACCGGTGTTTCCACAAAGGCATTCCGACCCTTCGGTATCGATCGTGATGTGTCCCACTTCGCCGGCGAAACCCGATGAGCCTGTCCAGAGTTTGCCGTCCAAAATGATCGCGCCGCCAATTCCCTCGCCGATGGTTATGTAAAACATGTCTCTACTGCCCCGGCCGGCGCCCACCTGGTACTCACCATAAGCCGCGGCATTGGCATCATTCTCCAGCTCGACTCTGAGACCCGTGGCCGCCATCGTTTCGGCATGAAAATTCTCGCGCAAAGAGGAGGGAACAAAACTTGACGCTATTACCTGATCACTCTGCCGGTTCACCAGTCCAGGTATAGCGATCCCGATAGAGCCGACGTTGCTTGCGCTCTGACGTAGATCTTTGACCACCTGTGCGATCTGCGCCACCAGGCCCGGCCGGTCGATTTCCGCTTCAATTCGTTGGCCGATGGCCCCCTCGCTGTCAACGGTGGCTCCGCGCAGTTGCGAGCCGCAAAGCTCAATTCCGATAAAATTCGACGCGGATTTATCAGGCGACGCCATTGAAAACCTTCCTGCGTTTACTTAGCTAGGGTGAAACAACCGAAGCATAGTCGAGGGTACTGGGGCTGTCAAACAGCTCGTTCTGCGTGTAAAATCCCTCGCGAAACCGACATTCTCATGAAATGACATGAAGGATGAATTTGAACTTTGCCCTTGGTGTTTCGAGTCATTAGCTGCAAAGTTCAAAGCTTAAGGACAAGTTCACGGTAATCATGCAGATCCGGTCAATACTCTTGCCGACGGATTTCAGCGAGTGCGGGAACTATGCCCTTTCGTATGCCGCATCGCTGGCGCGGACTTTCGGCGCGTCGATTATTTGTGTGCACGTAATCGAGCCGATGGTGCCGACCGTTGGCTACTCCGGCATGACTGAGCCTATGCCGATTGCGGATATCACCGATCAGCTCGAAGACTCGGCAGAGCGAGAACTTCCCAAACTCGCGGAATGTGATGAATGCGCGGGGCTGAAAGTGGAGGAAGTTATCGTACACGGCGAAGCTGCCTCAGAAATTGTGCGGGTGGCGAAAGATAGAAATGTGGACCTAATCGTCATCTCATCCCACGGGCGTACCGGGTTGGGTCGTATTCTCTTCGGCTCCACAGCTGAAGCCGTTGTGCGCCATGCATCATGTCCGGTTCTGGTAGTTAAACCGGCGAAAGACATGGAACCTGGCGGCAGTAAACGACAGTAAGCGTCAGTGAGCAGTTGGTAACGGGCAGTGCGTAGTGGCTAGTGGGCAGTAGGACCGGATCAGTTTTTCTACTGCACACTGCCCACTGCACACTGCTCACTTTTCTAAACATGCATCTCGACTTCCTTTACGAACTCCTGGGTAGATATGGAGTCTATGCGATTTTTCTCCTCGTGATGGTCGAGGGGGATATCAGTCTGCTGCTAGCAGGCGTTATGGCCCACAGCGACTTTTTCGGGAGGCACAGCTTTGCCTGGGTGCTATTGGCGGGAACTCTGGGTGGCGCCGTCAGCGACAACATCGCCTACTTTATCGGCCGGGAGTTTCGCAAAGGCGTTCGTGACATTCGCTTTTATCGGGCCGCACGACCTCGCATGGAACGATTGACGCAAAACTTCGGTCCCCTCTCCATTTTTCTTTCGAAGTACATTTACGGTCTGCGTTGGGCGTCCTGCATATTTTACGGAGTCGGCCGCATGCCCTATCTGCGGTTTGTGCTACTGTCGTTGGCAAGCTGTTTCGCTTGGGTGTTGGTTCTCAGCGGCGCTGGATACTTTTTTAGCGGGGCGGTCATCGGGCTTCTTGGTGACTTTCAAAGACTGGGAAAGGTGTTGCTGGTTATCGTGGTACTCGGCATTGTCGGGTTCTATCTGGTTGAGAGGTTTTATCTGTCGCCGAAGGTTGAAGAAGCGGACCCGGAAAAGTTTCAAGAGCTGGAACAGGCTGCACAGGAAAAGTTGCAGGACTTGAAACAGGAAATCCAGGACCACATTCCGTTTAAGCAGACGCGTCACGAAGAGCCGAAGAAGCGATCTGAAACGAAGAGTGGCAAGGCTTCGAAAGATTGAAAATCAGATTTCCCATTTCACATTTGGCATTTCTCATTTCTCATTTGTCATTTAGCACGTTCGGAATGAATTAATGCCAAATGACATATGGAAAATGTCCGTGGTGTACCATCGCGCACGATCCATTGCGAAAGGAACCTAACAAAACCGAGTGCTTATTGAATCGTCAGCCCCTACTCGCGTTGATCTTGCCGGCGGCACTATCGATATCTGGCCTTTGTATCTCTTCCATCCGGGCGCCGCGACCGTAAACTTTGCCACTTCGCTGCGCGCCCACTGCCGCATCGAGACGCGCGACGACGGTCGGATAGTGCTCGAATCGCGCGATCGTAAGGTAGCTTTCGAAACCGAACTCGCTGCACTCGAAGATCTCATCCGCGAAGAGCGCCTCGAACTGATCTCGAAACTAGTCCACTTCTTCAAACCTACTACGGGTTTCCACCTGACCGCGAACAGTGAAGCTCCCGCCGGCGCCGGACTGGGAGGATCGTCGGCGTTGGCCATCGCGTGTATCGGCGCGCTTAACCGGCTGGTAGGAAATCCATATAACGAACGAAAGTTCATTCAGATCGCCGCCAACATCGAGACCACAGTTATCCGCGTGCCGGCCGGCTTTCAGGACTACTACTCGGCGCAGTATGGCGCGACTTCCAGCGTTCATTTTCGGGTGAGCGGGATCGAGCGAGAGTATCTGGCGATTGATGAAAAGGAGCTCGAGAACCGAATTGCCATCTGCTACACCGGCGAACCTCGTCTCTCCGGAACAAACAATTGGGAGATCTTTAAGCGGCACATTGATGGCGACCCCGAACTCTTTACGCTATTCGATGGTATTCGCGATTCCGCCGTGCGCATGCGTGAAGCCTTGTTGGCGGGTGATTGGGAACGGATTCGTGAAGTAATGAAAGCTGCTTACCCGAATCGCAAACGTCTGGCGCCCGGCGTAACCACGCCGCAGATGGACCGGCTGGTGGAAACAGCGCTTGCTAATGGCGCGGAAGCGGCAAAGGTTTGCGGCGCAGGCGGCGGAGGTTGCATCGCTTTCCTGTGCGCGGACGGCCGAAAGAGTGAGGTTGAACGGGCGCTGGCGACGGAAGAAGGCGCTCAAGTTATCGATTGGAAATTCTCACATGAGGGATTGGTCGTTACGCAGTCTTAGCTTTCCTGGCTTTCCAGGCCATTAGATTTTCCATTTCTCAATTTCAATTTAGAAGTACAAATTGAATTCGTTTTCGCTCCGTAGGAGCGGCATGTTTATAGCACCCAACCGAACCCCCACCCTTTTTCGCTCCGTCAGGAGCGAAACATCGAACGC
>JALZOO010000419.1 GCA_030913905.1 Acidobacteriota bacterium | reverse complement strand
CGCGGCTCAATTCCCGAAGTGCCCAAAATCCTGGCTGCAATACTGTTAGGACGCGTAGTCGCTATTAGTTGCCTCAATTCAGGGGATTCAACCAATCCCTCATAGGGCGTATTGTTACTATTCTTCGTTCCCTCATATGAGAAGAAGAAAAACAGCTTGTTCCCGATAATCGGGCCGCCTATGCTACCCCCGTAGTTTTTGAATCTCTGGCCAACCCTTTGAGCAGGTTTAACAAAGCCGGGCGTACCGTTGAATCTGTTGAAGGCATTCCAAGCGGGTGTGTCGTACTTAAAAAACGCACTTCCGTGAAAATCATTGGTCCCATTTTGCGTAACGACTTTGACGTTAGCTCCACTGTTCCTCCCATCTTCAGCAGAATAAGTGCTGGAGAGTACTTGAACTTCTTTGACACTCTCCTGACTTGGCGTAATCACGGCTGCGCCACCCCAAGTTTGACTGTTTACGCTCACGCCATCAATCTGGAAGTTATTTGACGAAACTCTCTGTCCATTAGCTGAAATCGCCGGACGGTTTTCGGTTTGGAAAACCGAAACATTTGAACCGCTTGGACCGCTCGTATTTGGTAAATTTGCTGCTCCGCCGTTCGCGTCCCGTCCTCCTGTGCCAAAAACGCCCGGCGCTAAGCGTGCCAATTCGTAAGGGTCGCGTCCCACTTGTGGCAGTTGAAGAACCTCTCTATTGGTGATTCCCTTGCCGATGTTTGCATTTTCGGTCTCCAGGAGCGGCGCGGTTTCGTCAGAAACAACAACAGAGGCTGTAATGTCGCCAGCTTCAAGTTCTACATCTATACCCCTAACAGCCTCGGCACTAATGGCCACGTTCTCGAGCACCTGCTTCTTGTAGCCTGTCTTTTCAACTTCCAGGGTATATTCGCCGGGCGGTAGGCCCGAGAACCGGTAAAAACCGTCACCGCTGGCGATAACGTCTTGACTTCTACTGGTTTCGTTATTGGTTAGAGTAACCTTTGCCTCTGGAACCAGACCCCCGGTGGTATCTGTTACCGTGCCCTGGATGCCAGCCTTAAACTGCGCCTGTACTATTGGAACGGCAGACACAAGAACGAAAGCAAACATCAACGTGCGGAATAAAACATTGGTGCGTCGATTCATCGTGGGAAGCCTCCTGGGCTAGCAATCGTTTCGTTAGCTTCGAAACTTATCAAATCACCTTGCCTAGCGTGGCGCTCGGCTTGGGAAGCCGGATTTTGAAGGTGAACGGTGGAACTAAAATTAGACGCTGCGACTGAGTGGACGGCGTTCAGAATACATCAGATACAGAATATAGTCGATGATTATTCAAGCAGCAGAAGCCCTTTTTTATCTGACAAAACCGCAATGCGGATAATGTAATTCCGCTCAGACTCTGCTAAGCTGTGGCCTTCCTCCGGCAGTTGGAATTCAGGTTATTGCTGCGAATATTTGCGGTGTGACACTAGTAAGTGACCCTTGCTTTTGAAGAATCGCGCCGCTCGCCTCAAGTTGAACTTCGTTCGAAGGTCGAGGTTTGTATAGCTAAAACACGGGAGAAGAAAAATGCTTTCAATGCGACGCACAGTTTTGACAGGTCTCTTGATACTTCTCGGACTGATCGCCGGCGGTTGTGTGTCCGGTACACAGCAAACAAATACCGCCGGTGCGCGAAAGAAAAAGGGGCCGAACGAGCCAGTGAAGATTGGGTTCTCCATGGACACGTTGAAAGAGGAACGCTGGCAGCGCGATAAAGACCTGGTTGAGAAGCGCGCAAAAGAATTGGGAATGGAGGTCAACATTCAGGTTGCGAATGGAGACGACAACCTGCAGATCAAGCAAGCCGAAAACCTTCTGACGCAGGGTGTGGACGTACTCATTGTAGCGCCGCATAACGGCGACGTCGCAGCGTCAATCGTAGAAGCTGGACATCGGCAAGGCGTGCCGGTGATTTCCTACGACCGCTTGATCAAGAACTCCGACGTTGATCTTTACATTTCCCATCAGGTGGTGAGGATGGGCGAAATGCAGGCGCAGTACCTGCTCGACCACGTCAATAAGAAGCCCGCCAATTTTGTAATTGTAGGTGGGTCTCCAACTGACAATAACGCGCTGCTGCTCCACCAGGGCCAGATGAATGTTTTGAAGCCGGCAGTGGATCGCGGGGATGTGAAGATTGTGGTGGATCAATATGCCAAGGAGTGGCAGGCAAACGAAGCGCTGAAGATTGTAGAAAACGCCCTGACGCTCGTAAACAACCAGGTCGATGCTGTGGTGGCGTCAAATGATGGGACGGCGCGAGGAGCCGTCCAAGCGCTCGAGGGACAAAGCCTCGCCGGCAAGGTGTTGGTGTCTGGACAGGATGCGGATCTTGCTTCGCTGAAGCTCATCGTCGAGGGCAAGCAAACGATGACGATCTACAAAGCGATTCAGCCGCTGGCTTACGGCGCGGTTGACGCTGCGATCAAGTTGGCGCGTGGCGAATCGGTTGGAACTACCGAGACGATTGACAACGGCTTTAAGAAAGTGCCGGCGATACTGCTCGAACCGGTGGCGGTAGATAGAAACAATCTTGTCAGCACAATCGTCAAGGACGGCTACCACTCGCTGGAACAAATCTGTGCAGGCCTGCCGCCTGAAAAATGTCCGAAGCCATGACACAGTCCAATGTCTAATGTCCAAAGTCCAAAGTCCAAAGTCTGTTTGGCACGGGTGGAGCTCTGATCTGGCTTTGGGTGCACCGCTTCGACATTAGACTTCAGGTCTTCGACCTTGGACCTTGGACGTTGGACTTCGGGTCTTCGACATTGGACCTTGGACATTGGACAAACCACGTAACATGAACGAAGACCCCCAAGCGGCCTTCCTCGAGATGCGCGAGATCACGAAAACCTTTCCAGGTGTGCGTGCGCTCGACGGTGTCAGCTTCAGCCTTGAGCCTGGAGAAGTTCATGCGCTAGTGGGTGAAAACGGCGCGGGTAAATCGACGTTGATGAAGATTCTCGGCGGCGTGTATCCATACTCTCAATATGGGGGCTCGGTTTTCATTGAAGGAACCGAGCAACGGTTTGGGAGCGTACGCGACG
>JALZOO010000371.1 GCA_030913905.1 Acidobacteriota bacterium | reverse complement strand
GCGCGGTCGTTTCGTGGGTACGGAATGGAGTAGATAACCGGCCGTTTGTGCGCTTGGGTGATGGCCGACTTGCGTTGGTCGACACGGGTTCAAGGTTCGGCTTAGCGGTAAGCAGTCGCAACGCCGTGATCGTTGGTCCGAATCGTCGCAACGAGCCACACGAAGGAGCGCGAGATATTGGCGGCGGAACCATTATGTCCAGACGGGTTTCGCCTACAACCATAACGATTGGTGAGCTTGTTTTGCGACGAATACCGACGGACATTCTGTTTGGCATCGACAAGGGCGCACCCGTGATCCTGGGAAGGGATGCTTTGCACCCATTCAAAATTTCCTTTGATCCTCAACAGCGGTTGATCGAATTTGTCGCTTCAGCCGACAATGGCTGACAACTTTCGGGACCGGGGTGCTTATGGGTGTTCAATTCGGAACAGCAAGACTGGTCGTAGTCCTGGCTCTTCTCATCGCAGGAATTCCTGCGGTCCGAGGGCAGGAACCCTCTCAATCTCAAACACAGCGACCCAGAGTAGTCACCCCTTCTTCTCCATCACTTCAAAAGCAAACAGCCCAGGAACCGGAAGCGGAAGTAGTTCGCGTCGATACCGATCTTGTTAACACGCTCTTCACTGCGGTTGATAAGGATCGGCATTTTATTACCACCTTGCGAGCCGAGGACGTACGCATTTTCGAGAATGACGTGCTGCAGCCCGCAAGCGTATTTGAACAGCAAACCAACCGTCCGCTATCGCTGGCAATTCTTATCGACACGAGCGAATCGCAGGTTGGTGTCCTGGAAGCGGAGAAGCGCGCCGCTCGTACGTTTGTCGACCTCGTGATACGGCCCAACATTGACCGCGCGGCAATCATCTCGTTTACCGGCGAGCCAAAAGTCGAACAGCAACTGACCAGCGATCCACTGAAGCTGCGCGCCGGGATCGAGCGAGTCCAGCGTGGACTTTCGCAGCAAAACCAGTGGCGAATGGCGCGTGACTTAGAACCGTTGCCGAAAGATGTTGACTCAACGGGTTACACCGGAATTTGGAATGCGATGTGGGCCACGATTGATGAGCACTTGTCGAAAGCTCCGGAAGGGACGCGGCGAGCAGTTATTCTGTTGTCAGACGGCGACGACACCAGCAGCACGATCGAGAGAAAGGACGTCATTGACCTCGCCGTTAAGACTGACGTTGTAATCTACTCGATTGGAATTCGTGATGAGGCGTTTCCGGAGGGCAAACTGGATTCGGGGGCTTTGAAAAAGGTCTCAGATCGCACCGGCGGCCGCGCGTTCTTCCCGGCGGAGGCGAGCGAACTCAAAGTCGCGTTTTCGCAAATTGATCAGGAGCTGCGGTCGCAGTACCTCATCGCCTATTCGCCTACCAACAAGGACCGCGACGGCTCTTATCGCCGCATTCGAGTGGAGGTTCTCAATCCGGAGTTGCGCAAGAACAAGGTGCAGTTGCTCTATCGACAGGGATACTACGCCCGCAAAAATTAAGATCCTGGTTCCCTAAGCACGGGAATCGCATGTACTTCTTTTTGCTTCCGCAAGGCATATCTCAGTGTAGAAAAAGTCCCGCCCCCCTTACCAGACCGAAAGCCAATTACAATCTCGCAGAGGTCAACCATATAGCGGTTTCGGAAAGAGTACGCACTCTTCCTTCTCGGCAGTTGCAGCTCTACGACTCGGGCGAGCTGGTCAAACCAGGTTCGAAGCCCCTTAGGTGAGTCCGCCATCGTATAGGGAACAACCGCAAAACAGATCTCATTCTGCTCTAACAACCATTCCATGGCCCACTGGTCGAAACCGCGGCCGGCGCCGAGGTACCAGGTCCGGCCCTGCTGCAGCAGTGACGAAAGATGCCGCTCGAAGAGATCGCGTGCTGTCCGTCGATCGACATCTCGAGATCCAATCAGCGCAACCGCTCTTCTGTCGTTCATGGAATTGATTGCCGGGACTTGTTTGGGATCTGGTTTAAAGCGGAATATTGCCGTGCTTCTTTGGCGGGTTTGTGTCGCGTTTATTTTCGAGGAGCGAAAGCGCGCGGATTAGCTTGGGCCTGGTCTGTGCCGGCTCGATCACTTCATCGATGAAGCCGCGTTCGGCCGCAACATACGGATTAGCAAACTTATCTTCCAGTTCGAGAATGCGCGCATGACGCGCCCCGTCCTGGTCCTTAGCTTCGCTGATCTCGCGTCGATAAAGCACACCTACCGCGCCTTCCGGCCCCATCACCGCAATCTCGGCAGTTGGCCACGCGAAGTTGATGTCCGTGCGAATGTGCTTCGAGGCCATCACGCAGTAAGCGCCGCCGTAAGCCTTGCGAGTTATCACAGTCAGCTTTGGCACAGTTGCTTCAGCGTACGCATACAACAATTTTGCACCGTGGCGAATGATGCCGCCGTGTTCCTGCGAAACGCCGGGCAGGAAGCCGGGCACGTCTTCGAAAGTGATTAGCGGAATGTTGAAGCAGTCGCAAAATCTTACGAAGCGAGCAGCTTTGACCGAAGCGTCAATATCCAAAACCCCGGCGAGAAACGCCGGTTGATTCGCCACGATGCCAACGGAACGGCCATCCAGTCGGGCAAACCCGATGCACATGTTTGGTGCGTGATGTTGCTGTACTTCAAAAAAGTAGCCGTCATCGACCACTGCATCGATAACTTCCCGAATGTCGTAAGGCTGATTTGAAGCTTCCGGAACAATCGAGTTGAGTTTTACGTCAGCGCGGTCGGGCGAGTCGGTCGGATGAATGCGCGGCGCGTCCTCGAGATTGTTTGACGGGATGAACGACAGCAGTTCGCGCACCATCCTCAACGCGTGTTCGTCTGAATCCGCGGCGAAGTGGGCCACGCCTGAGGTGCGGTTGTGGGTCATCGCGCCGCCCAGTTCTTCTTTGGTGACGTCAGCGTGGGTCACGGTCTTGATAACGTCAGGACCGGTGATGAACATGTAAGACGTGTCCTTCACCATGATGTTGAAATCAGTAATAGCCGGACTATAGACCGCGCCGCCCGCGCACGGCCCCATGATGCAACTAATCTGGGGAATGACGCCGCTGGCTAGCGTGTTGCGCAAGAAAATGTCAGCGTAGCCGCCGAGACTGACTACGCCTTCCTGAATGCGAGCGCCACCAGAGTCGTTCAACCCGATAACCGGCGCACCCACCTTCATCGCGAGATCCATTACCTTGCAAATCTTTTCAGCGTGGGTTTCAGAAAGGGAACCGCCAAAGACCGTGAAGTCCTGGGCAAACACAAAAACTCGCCGGCCATCGATCAAACCATAACCGGTAACGACGCCGTCTCCAGGATACAGTTGCTCGTCCAGTCCAAAATCGTGCGACCGGTGCACAACCAGCTTGTCAAACTCCTCAAAGCTCTGCTCGTCCAGGAGAAACTCAATCCGCTCGCGCGCCGTCATCTTCTTTGCCGCGTGTTGCTTCTCAACGCGCTCGGGGCCGCCCCCCGCTTCAGCACTTCGCGAGCGCTCTTTCAAAGTGTCGAGCTTTGACTTGGAATGTTTTGGCTGTTGTTTTGAAGTCATGATTTAACCGGGTCACATAAGCTGTTGAATGGGAAAGCTCGAACCTGGATCATTTCAAGTAACTCATCGACAGCTCGCCGGGCACTATCCTTTATCTCGTTGGAGTAGCCATAAACCGATGAGTTTCGTTCGAAATCTTCGACATCGCATACCTGGTATGAAAAATCTGGCGCCACCAGGATGTCCAGATCCAAATCAACATAACTCAGCACGTCAGCCTCGAAAGCCGGAGGCACATTGACGTTACAGTAGTAGTTTCTCAGTTCGCCGCTTGGCTGCGCAAAACGAAACACGTTGTACCAGCGATCCAACCAGTAATATTCGACGCTGCGCGTGCCGCTGGCAATAGTTCCCAGTAAATCATGATTGATTTCGTCCGGAAAGTACGCATCAAGAACAATCAGGGAACCCTCTCGTCTTAACAACTGCGCCGCCCACCGGCGATGTTCTGTGCCGTCGTATTTACACGCGCGGACGGTGACTGTCTTTCCTACCGCGGTCAATCGATTCACCTTCTGAGGGCTACTTTTTCCCACG
>JALZOO010000366.1 GCA_030913905.1 Acidobacteriota bacterium | reverse complement strand
CGTGGGAAATGCCGACCACATCAGTCAGATACTTGAGGGCGGGTTCGAGATTCAGCCCGGCCTTGGCCCATCCGCCGCGAGTCGCACCGCCCTCGGCGTTCGCATTAGTGTCACCGTCCGCCTCGGCTGACGTGGAGTCGGTACCCGGACCTTGGACATTGGACATTGGACTTTGGACCGAGGCGTTGACCTCAATCCTATCCGTCACGTCCCCACGCAGCCGCGAGACGGAAACCGACAGCTCATGCGTGCGCGCGGGCGCTTCACCCAGCCAGAAGGGAATTGACGGTGGCTGACCCGCCGCGTCTTCAACTCGAACTTTTCCTTGCTCGACGCGCAAAACCCTCCACGAGGTATTTCCGAGTTGAAAGATGTCACCCTGCAAACTCTCGATGGCGAAGTCTTCATTGACTGAGCCGATAACCAATTCGCTTGGTTCGAGTACCACGGCGTAATCGGCCGTATCAGGAATTGCACCGCCTGAAGTAATCGCCGCCAACCGAGCGTTCCGCCGTCCACGTATACGTTGGTTGACCGCATCGTGGTGCAAATAAGCAGAGCGCCGGCCACGCTTGGTCGAGAAGCCTTCGGCAAGCATGCGTATGACCGAGTCAAACTTTTCACGAGTTAGATTTCGATAGGGATAAGCGCGTCTGACCATGTCGAACAAGGCGTCTTCAGTCCACTCTTCGGGTGCTGAAGCCGCGACAATCTGCTGCGCGAGAATGTCGAGCGGCTGTTCGGGCAGTTCGAGACGGTCGAGCTCTCCGCGTCGCACTGAATCGATTATCGCGGCGGATTCGACCAGCTCATCACGCGACAACGGAAAGATTCTGCCTTTGGGAAAACCCGCAACAGTGTGATTCGAACGGCCAACGCGCTGCAGGAAACTGGCTATCGAGCGGGTGGAGCTCAACTGGCAAACCAGATTGACGTCGCCAATGTCTATGCCAAGTTCGAGCGAAGCAGTTGCTACCAGCGCACTCAGCTCGCCCGCTTTCAAGCGTTGTTCGGCGGCCAGTCGTTGTTCGCGTGCAAGACTTCCGTGATGCGCGGCAATGTTTTCATCGCCGAGCCGTTCACCCAGATGACGAGCAACGCGCTCCGCCAGCCGCCTGGTGTTGACGAAAACCAGCGTCGTCTTGTGTTGGCGTATCAACTGCGCGAGTCGGTCGTAAACCTCCTCCCAAACTTCGCCAGACATGACCGCCTGAAGCGGCGATTCCGGCAACTCGATCGCCAGGTCAAGCAGGCGTGTGTGGCCGCTGTCAATGATGGCGCATTGTGGCTTGCCTTCAGCGTCGAGGTTGGCTGTGCCGACAAGGAACCGCGCGACTTCTTCAATGGGGCGTTGGGTTGCAGAGAGACCGATACGAACGAGCTGAAAGGCGACGGGCGACCGTGGACCCCTTTCGTGTGCGGAATCCGAGCTCAGTAATTCAGACTGAGCAGCATGGTGTTGCGAGATGAGTTTTTCGAGCCGTTCAATCGAGAGCGCGAGATGTGAACCGCGCTTGTCGCCAACTACAGCGTGAATCTCGTCAAGGATCAGAGTTCGCGCCGTTTGCAACATGCGCCGGCCGCCTTCGCTAGTCAGCAGTATGTATAGCGATTCGGGGGTTGTAACGATGATGTGGGGCGGCCGCTTTGTCATTGCGGCGCGTTCAGACGCCGGCGTGTCGCCCGTGCGCACCAGCGTACGGATGTTTACTTCAGGCAGCCCCAACGCCTTCAGCTCTTCCTGGATGCCTGCCAGCGGAATCTGGAGGTTGCGCTGGATGTCATTGCTGAGGGCTTTCAACGGGGAAACGTAAACGACGTGCGTTGTGTCATCGAGTTTCCCATCTACGCCGAGCCGCACCAGGTCGTCTATCGCCGCCAGAAACGCAGCCAGAGTTTTACCTGAACCGGTAGGCGCGGCTATCAGCGTGTTCTGCTGTTGCTTGATAACAGGCCAGGCTTGCGCCTGCGGCTCAGTAGCTGCGGGAAAGCTCTTCCTAAACCAGCTCGCAACTGCTGGATGAAAAATTTCCAGGTTCATGGGTT
>JALZOO010000347.1 GCA_030913905.1 Acidobacteriota bacterium | reverse complement strand
GCGCGCTTAGGTTAGTTACGGCTCGTTCTACGACGGGCTCACTTGCACTACCAGCGGGTGTCGTTCGCCGATCATCCTTAGTTGCATCACGCCGAGACTCGACGCGACAGGAGTTAGCCATTCAAGTTTGCACGCCGAAGCGAGGCAGCACCCAACGCATCAATACGACATAAGTTGCGATCACCAGTACCGGCAATATCCAGGCGTCCATTTGTTTGATCCTCTTCCTTGTCTCTTGCCCATCGTTTAATTCTCGGCTCCTTCTTTCCTGCTCTTTGAACTAAACGTTTTTCTAATCACGCACGGCGCCGTGCCCTCGGTGCGTTGGCAAAAACGCCAGCCTGTATCGCGAGACGTTCGCGCAACGACGAGCAGACGACATCGCAAAGTTCAAACACGCTCTCGTCGGCGACCGAGCAATAGACCGTGTTGCCTTCCTGGCGACGCTTCACGAGTCCGGCGTCTTGCAACATCTTGAGGTGCTTGCTGATGTTCGGCTGGGTCGCCTCGACTGCTTCCGCAATCTCAGTCACGCTCAGCTCGCCATCAGAAAGCGCGATCAACATCCGCAGGCGCAACGGCTCGGCAAGCACCTTGAATCGCGCCGCGATTAACCCCAACGCCGCCGGAGTCAGCTTCTGTGTTTTAAGTGTGCCCATAGCGTTTCCTTTCATTTGACAGTATAACCATCTGGGCATATGGTTACCCAGCGAGGTAATCATACACTCACGCATCGCTGCTGCCAAGGTGGCTCCCAGGGATTGAATTCTGTGGGGTGGAAGCCGGCCGTTTTGCCGACAACGCGAAAATAGAGCGGAGGAAAGAAAGATGAAACATCTATACCGGTCGAGACGAACTCAATTGCTTTTTGGCGGTCTTTTGACAATCGCCAGCGTCCTTTTCCTTGCGCCTTTCCAGGCTGAAGGACAAGGAAGGGCACATCAAAAGGAGAAGCCGCATGCGGTGCGTTCAGAAATGATCGTCTCAACCGCGTGGCTTGCCGGTCAACTCAACGATCCGAAGGTCGTCATTCTGCATGTGGCGCGCGAACGAGCACACTTTGATGGAGGTCACATCCCCGGGGCGCGTTTCGTCGGCTGGGGCGAGATCACCGCGACGCGCGACGGTGTGCCGAACGAACTGGCGCCGGTGGCCGACCTTCAGAGACTCTTCGAACGTTTAGGCATCGGCGATGATGTGCGCATCGTGCTTTACGGCGACAACTCCGGGCTGTCGGCGGCACGCGCTTACTTCACGCTCGACTATCTCGGTCATGGTGGGCGGGCGGCACTCCTGGACGGCGGTCTGGAGAAGTGGCAGGCAGAACGTCGCGCCATTTCAACTGATATGGTTGAGCCGAAGACGGCGCGGTTCATGCCGCGTGTGCGCGCCAGCGCGGTCACCAACCTCGATGTAGTGCGCGATTTGTCGTGGACAGCGACGAAAGTGCCCTCTCCGAGCGTGGTATTGATCGACGCCCGCCCGGTTGACGAATACACAGGCACTAAACCGGGCGAAGGCGTACCGCGTGGCGGCCACATCCCCGGCGCAGCAAATGTCTTCTGGATGCAGAATGTAGTAAGCAAGGAGAATCCGGCGCTACGATCTCCAGCGGAGTTGCGCAGGCTCTACGAAGAAGCCGGGGTACAGCACGGTCGCACAGTCGTGGCTTACTGTCGCACGGGTGGGCAGGCGTCGCACACCTATTTTACGCTTAAATATCTGGGCTATGACGTGGTGATGTATGACGGCTCGTTCTTCGAGTGGAGCAACACTGACGGCGCGCCGATCGTCGCCGCGGAAAAGCGAAAGTGACGAAGCGAAAAGGCTGCCGGAGTAAGCTTGTCCGCGATAAGACCCGCGTCAAAAGCTCTTCAGGACCGGTAGGTGTTCACTGGGGATTGTGCCTCTGCTTAACAACCACGTAGCGGATCATTCGTATGTGTGTTAGCGCACAGACCGATGTCCTTCTGAGTGATTAAATCACCACCGAATTTAGAACATGCAACAGCGAGAATTAGCGACTCGGTATTCAATATTGAATACCACACTGCCGCTGAACGACTCGCTGTGGAATTATTCTCAGGCTTGGGGGATTTACCGCGGATCTTTGCTGAAAAGCTTCAAGATTAGCGAGACTACGGCTCTTTGGGTTCGGCATGTTCTTTGCACCCTGAAGGTGAAACCCTGTGGTTTTGCCAAGAGGGTTAGTTGGCGCATGTTGATCGAACGGTTTAGTTAGCGATGCTGAAGCGGTTTTCATCTCTGATTTTGGCGCTGGCGATAGGTAGCAGCGTACTGGCTGGCACGCTGCGGCCCACCAATGAGCATGTCTGCAAGATGGCGGGCATAGAGATCATGCCAGGCCGTGAGATGGTGGACCATGGCATGGAGATGATGGACCATGGCATGGAGATGATGCCGGGCATGGAGATGCCGCCAGCATCGCCGTCTTTGAGCCATTCTCACGAGATGCTGCCCGGGATGGAAATGACGGCCGGGATGGAAACCATGCCATGCTGTATGAAGCATGGGGCTCAATCCGTTTCGAGTCAGTCCGGCTCTCAAGGACAATGCTGCGTTAACATTCCGCAAGAGACTGGTTCAAGCGGAACAACGTTTAATCTGCGTCTGCCTTCCTTCAGTGTCGCTGTTATTCATCCAGCAATTGTGCAGCCCCCTATAACGGCGCCCAAGCCATACGAGTGTTCCTACTCGACCGAAGTTTTCTTACCCAACCTCCAGGCAAGTTACCTCCGCAATCTTTCCTTTCTGATCTAACGCCCACAAGGCCGTCGTGTGTCTGGTTGTCGTGTGTCCTCAATTGAAGGACTCACTCGGACAACAGGTGCCGACGTGTATGCGCGCGCGAGCATTGAGAGATCAATCTTGACGCTCGTCTGTGGGTATTTGTGTTCAGTCAAATCAGGAAAGGACCACAGTCTAATGAAAAAGTTGGCAATCGCACTTGTTTTTGCATCTGTTGCAATTGTGGCTGCGGCATGCAGTTCGAGCGGCACCGCTGACACCGGAAAGGTAATCAAGAGCGCTCCCGTAGGTAACAACCTGAC
>JALZOO010000317.1 GCA_030913905.1 Acidobacteriota bacterium | reverse complement strand
GTATTCAAGTAGAGCAACATGAAAATGAGGAAGATCGTAATTGGCACGACGACGGTAAGCCGGGCCTTTACCCGTTCCATATTTTCAAATTGACCACTCCAGATCAGTTGATAACCGGCAGGCAGTTGTACCTTCTCCAGCAAAACCTTCTTGGCATCCGCCACGTAACCGCCGATATCGCGTTGAGACGTGTCTATGTCAACGTAGACGTAGCCGGATAGTCGACCATTCTCATCGCGAATCATGGCCGGCCCAGTGACCATTTGGATGTCTGCAATCTGGCCGAGCGGAATCTGAGTGCCATTTGGAGCCATCACAAAAGTTCGCGATAGCTTGTCCGGGTCGCTGCGATAATCCCTCAGGTAACGAACATTGACTGGATAACGCTCCCGACCTTCGACCGTCGTAGTGACGTTCTCACCTCCGACTGCCGACATCACCACGGCATTGGCCTGGTCCACACTGAGGCCGTAGCGCGCCAGTTCCTCGCGCTTGAGTATGAAATCGAGGAAATACCCACCTGCTGCCCGCTCGGCAAAGACGCTCTTAGTGCCGGGCACGTCTTTTAGTGACCTCTCGATCTGCTCGCCGAGCTTCTGCACCTCGGCGAGATCGGCGCCCATGATCTTAATTCCTACGGGAGTGCGCACGCCGGTTGTCAACATATCAATTCGCGCTTTTATCGGCATGGTCCACGCATTTGAAACTCCCGGCAGTTGCAATGCTTCATTCATTCCGCCGGGCCCATAAATGAGTTCATCCATGCTCTTATGATCCGGCCACGCCCGGCGCAGGATCCCCTGCAACCAATTTGGCGCCCTCGCTGAATACCAACGCGGCACTTTGGGCCATTCGGATTCGGGTTTGAGTTCGACCACTGTCTCCATCATCGAGAATGGTGCA
Source organism: Acidobacteriota bacterium (assembly GCA_030913905.1). Taxonomy (GTDB): domain Bacteria; phylum Acidobacteriota; class Blastocatellia; order Pyrinomonadales; family Pyrinomonadaceae; genus PSRF01. The sequence goes on along the minus strand of JALZOO010000317.1, from coordinate 3,068 downwards.
GGGTCCGTCGCAGTTTCAGCACGCCCAGCCTTACCGAATACACGTGAAACTTCCGGGAAGCTCTTGAGCTTCTTATCCATCACCTGTAGCAAACGCTCGGTTTGAGTGACCGAAATACCCGGAAGTGTAGTGGGCATATAGAGCAGCGTTCCTTCGTTCAAGGGCGGCATGAACTCGGAGCCGAGTCGATTAAAGATCGGAATTGTCAAAATAACTGCGAGCACTGCCAGAATGATGACTGCCCATGTGTGCCGCAATACAAACTCGCAAACCGGGTGATAGATCTTCATTAGCGGCCGGCTGATGGGGTGGGTCTCCTCACTATGAATCTTGCCGACCAGCACCACATTGGTGATCTTTGCGAGAAACCTTGGCTTGAACTTGTATGGATCCATGTGCGTGAAGAGCAGTCGAATCGCTGGATCAAGCGTGATTGCCAGGAACGCAGCGATCGCCATGGAGAAGTTCTTGGTATAGGCGAGCGGTTTGAAGAGTCGTCCTTCCTGTCCTTCAAGCGTGAAGACGGGAAGAAACGCCACTGCGATCACGAGCAGCGCAAAAAAGCTGGGGCCACCAACTTCCTTTACCGCGTTGATGACTACGTCTTTATAGCTGCCGGGTCTGCCTTCGGCATCCCAGTGTTCGAGTTTCTTGTGCGTTTGCTCAACAACGACAATCGCCGCGTCGATCATCGCCCCGATGGCAATGGCGATTCCGCCGAGAGACATAATGTTGGCGGTTAGCCCCATCAAATACATCGGGATGAATGAGATGATGATCGTAATCGGGATGGTAACGATCGGCACGATAGCGGACGGGATGTGCCAGAGGAAGATCATGATGATGAGACTGACGATGATCAGTTCCTCGATGAGCGTGCTCTTTAGCGTTTCGATCGCGCGCTCAATGAGTTGAGCGCGATCATAAGTCGTGACGATTTCGACGCCCTTCGGCAATGAGGGTTTAAGTTCATCGAGTTTCGTGCGAACTCGCTGGATAACCTGCTCGGCGTTCTCGCCGTAACGCATGATGACAATCCCGCCGACCACATCTCCTTCCCCATCCAGATCAGCCAAGCCGCGCCGGATGTCCGGACCAAGGGTTACCGTGCCGAGATTCCTCACGAGAATGGGCGTGCCGCCTTGTTTGCTGGTGCCGACGACGATGTTTTCCACGTCGGAGATCTTTTTTATGTAACCGCGTCCGCGAACCATGTACTCGCGGCCTGAGAACTCGATCAGGCGGCCTCCCACATCGCTATTCCCCTGGCGCACGGCTTCGACCACGCGTTCGATCGGAATGTCGTAGGCAATCAGAGCATTCGGATCGACATTGACCTGGTACTGCTTGACGAATCCTCCCAGCGGAGCGACTTCGGCTACTCCGGGAACAGCCTGCAAGGCGTATCGCATGTTCCAGTCTTGAAAGCTCCGCAGTTGCGCCAGATTGTTTTGCCCGGTCCTATCAACAAGCGCGTACTCATAAATCCAGCCAACCGCTGTCTCATCGCGGGCCAGCTCGACGTTTACTCCTTCTGGCAAACGCGGCAGGATGTTGCTGAGATACTCAAGTGTGCGTGAACGAGCCCAATAAATGTCGGTACCATCTTCGAAGATGATGTAAACGTAGGAATAGCCGAAGTCTGAAAAGCCGCGAATATCTTTTACTTTGGGGACGCCGAGCAGCGACGAGATGATCGGGTAGGTAACCTGATCCTCCATGATGTCCGGGCTCCGATCCCAACGCGAATAGATGATCACCTGCGTGTCTGAGAGGTCGGGAATGGCATCCAGCGAGATGTTCTTGATGGACCATAACCCGCCAAGCGTCAGCACCCCGACAACTAGCAGGACCATAAACTTGTTGTGGGCGCAGATTTCAATAATCCGGTTAATCATCGACAGATCCTCATGCGATCACTTGTCGTCCGCGTACTTGGGAACCAGGTCCATGCCGTCAGGCGCCTTCCCGGGCTTATCAGATCGGTAGGCCGGGTTCATCGGGTCGTACCAATACAAAATCTGTCGCTGCGACGGTTGAGTCTGAGACTGCGTCGGCTGTGGTGCGCTCTTCTCACCCGCTTTGGAACCACCATGGTCCATGCCCGGCATACCCATTCCTCCTGCCGCTGATTTCAGTTTGCTCTCAGAGTCAACCAGGAAGTTGCCGGACGTGACGACTCGCTCGCCTTCTGAGAGCCCGGCAAGCACGATGAACTTGTTGTCCACCTTCGCCCCCACCTGGACTTTACGTGGCTCGAAATAACCGTCCTTGAGTGAGACATAAACCAATTGCTCCGATCCCGAATCCATCACCGCTTCCTGGGGCACAACAAGGCGGGTGCCGTAACTGATGCTCAGAACAACATCGGCGTACATATCCGGCTTGAGTTCAAAGTTCTTGTTTGCAAGCTCAACTCTGACCTTGAGCGTCCGCGTGGCGTTGTCGACTTGCGGCAAGATGTTGGTGATCTTTCCGCTGAAGGTCCGTCCGGGATAAGAGGAGATCGTTACCGTCGCCGGCTGTCCCAACTTGATGTCCGCCGCCTCAAACTCGTAGACATCGGCGATCACCCAGACCTTGGACAGATCGGCAATTGCATAGAGTTCGGTCTCGGGCGTGACCCGCTGCTTTGGAAAAGCGTTGCGCGTTGTGACAAAGCCACTGGTCGGCGCATAGAGCGTCATCGTCCTCGTGGGCGTGCCGCGCCTCTCGAGTTCACGGATCTGAGCTTCGCTGATGTCCCACAACTCGAGCCGTCGTCGCGCTGATTTCACGAGCGATTCGGAGAAGTTAACTGCTTCCGGGAAAGGACTCTCTCCTAGCTGTCTTCTGCCCTTGATTGCCAGCAGATACTCTTCCTGCGTCGACACCAGGTCGGGGCTGTAAATGGTGAGCATCGGTTGGCCCTTCCGAACTAACTTTCCGGTAAAATCGACGTACACGTTTTCGATCCAGCCTTCGATCTTGGGGTAGATGCGACTCATTTTTGTTTCGTCGTAGGCCACCTTGCCCACGGCGCGCAGAGACTTGGAAATCGTTTGATATTCAACCGTGCTGTACTGGAC
>JALZOO010000250.1 GCA_030913905.1 Acidobacteriota bacterium | reverse complement strand
CATTTACATCCCCTCCAATTCTCCCCGCGCCACACAGCTTCAGTCCATGTTAAAGAAAGTAGGCCATAAGCCTTACGCAGTGGAGGGCGTGGATAGACTTAACGACGCCCTGAGGTCTGGACAATATCAGCTCGTCTTCATCGACCTGGCCGAGGCAGCCAAGCTTGAGGAGCAGATCGCGAACTCCGCTTCGAAGCCAGTGCTCGTGACCGTGGTTTCTGAAGGGAAGAAAGCAGAAGTAACCGCCGCTAAAAAGCAATACAGATTTGTGGTAAAGAATCCGCATAGCGCCGACCACTACCTCGAGGCGATTGAACAAGCAATGCGGTCGAGATTGCGTTTGATTTCAAAGAAGGCTTGAACCTTCAGTAATCGACAAGGACCGCCCATGATTTGCAAAAGTGTCGCCCTGAGAATTGCGGTCGTGGCCCTTCACCTGGCAGTTCCTTCGACCATGTTCGCTCAGGCATGGGTCCCGGCTAAAGGCGAAGGCTCGCTTTCCGTCACCTACCAAAAAGTCGACGTTCAAGACCATTTTAGTGCTGCAGGAGAGACCGAGCACCGTGGGCGAATTCATACGCACAATGTGATCACGTCGTTGGAGTATGGCCTTACTAATAAGTTAGCCCTCGACGTTGATCTGGCGTATGTAGCGTCCAGGTTTGACGGCCCAGGGCTACGTCTCCATGGCCCTGGAGATGATGGTTTTTATCATCCCACGTTTTCGGATGCGCATGTTAGCCTGCGCTACAACGTGGCCACGAAGCCTATAGTAGTAACTCCTTTCATCGGTTTTACTATACCCACTCATGATTATGCCGTTCAGGGGCACTCGGCTGTTGGTCGAGGGTTCCACGAGTTGCTGGTTGGCGTAAACGTCGGACGACAACTGGGGCCAGTTATGCCGAATGGCTACGCTCATCTGCGGTATTCTTACGCCATACTTAAGGATTTTGCCGGCTTCCACCTCAATCATAGTAATGCCGATTGGGAACTCGGATGGTCTGCCAACAAATTAATCGCTCTCAGGTTTCTCGGAGCTTGGCAAAGGACTCATGGAGGGCTTGATTTTCCGGCGGGCCGCCGACTAACTGCAGCAGAGTTCGACATCCACGACAGGGTTGCGAAAGCCGATTACGTTCAAGTTGGAGGTGGCGTTACCTTCTCCTTGAATAGATCCTTTGACGTACACACGGCCTATGTCAGGACTGTCTCCGCCAGAAACACGCACGGCGATGCGGGAATAATCCTCGGAGTCACGTGGAGGTTTTCGAAGGGCTCCTCGTTTGGTCGGATTGCCGCAAATACCTCGTTGAGCAAACCGTTGGGTTTGGGTCAGACAATTTTTTGATTTGATCCGGCCCGCCACTCATTAAGGTTTTCCGAAACGTTCCCTGTATTCAACGGAATAGACGAAGCCGAAGATTAGGTGGCGATAGTCGCCGGGCTGAATGCCCGTGGGAGCGTCGCCGAAGGTCAGCACCCTAACCCAGTCATCGTAGCCCGCCGCTTCAGGATCGCGGCGCAGGTAACCGAAGTATTGCATCGCCACAAACGCCCGGTAGAAGTAAGTATCCCAAACAACCTTCTGTTCGATGAAGGCCCGCATCGTTTGACCCGCAGTGAATTGTCCATTTAGCATCTTGTCGATCAATTCTTGCCTACCGTACTGCGGTGGCTGACCGGGGTCAGTCGTAGCTGAAGCAGGCAGAGTCACGCGCGCCTTCTCTTCCAGCTTTGCGACGAACGCCGCAGCATCACTTGGAGAATCTGTTAGGCCAGCAAAGATGTTGGTGAACTCAGGAAGCTGCATGAAGCGACTGATGAAGTCGGCACGTCTGACTTCCTGTTCGGCATCAGGCATTAGACCACTGAGTCGCCGCTGCTCCGGCATAAACTCCCCAAACTGCGGCCGTCGGCCAAGCGCCGATTCGTAGAAGCGGTAAATCCAATAGCCCTTCTCGCCAAACTCCGGCGAACGGAAGAATCCGGAGGAGACGTGCACACGATCACATCCCGGAGGAGAACCCAGCCAGCCTTGGCCCGGTCCGCAGCCGTTGAGCACATTCAACCAGTCGTTGAACCCAGCACTGTCTGGTTCTCGCAGCAGAAAGTCCAAATACTGCATGCGGACGAAGAATGCATTATTCAAAAACGGATTCGCTGCATTTGGATCGCTGTCGTTGTCTGTAATGGTTACCGTAGCTACTGAAGGACTGGTAAGCGTTGCGCCCGTAGCATTGCTGAGTGTAACCGTCAGGGTTTCGTTACCTTCGACGAATGCGTCATCGATAATTGAAAGAACTATCGTCTTGCTCGCCTCACCAGCAGCAAAATGCAAGGTACCTCCTGCGGTCGCATAATCACAGCGTGATGACGCCATACCCAGCAC
>JALZOO010000237.1 GCA_030913905.1 Acidobacteriota bacterium | reverse complement strand
CGGAAATCGTCGCGCGCGAAGGCGGCGTGGATGAGGGCACTGCGCGCGATCTGGTGCTCATCGGCCAGAAGGTCCGCAATCTGCGCGGGCATGGGTTGGAAGAAGGCGTGTCAACGCGCCTCCTGATTTATGCCGCGCAATTAATCACGCTCGGCATCCCGCCCGTCAGAGCCGCCGAAACCGCCATGTGCTCACCCATCACGGACGACCGCGAACTGCAACGCAGCATCCGCGAGATCATCACCACGGTGATTTAGCGACTGTTCAGGACGATGAGTAAGTACGATAAACTTCTATTTCAAATCCTGCGTGGCACCGCCGATGCGAATATTTCTTTTGAAGACCTGCGCGTACTTCTTCAGCAATTGGGATTTGAGGAGAGAATTAGAGGTAGCCATCATATGTTTCGCAAAGCAGGAGTAGTCGAAAAGATTAACTTACAGCGAGAAGGAAACAAGGCTAAAGTTTATCAAGTGAGACAAGTAAGAGCAGTAGTATTGAAGTACAAAATAGGAGGCGAGCTTGATGCATAAATACGAGATCATCATCTACTGGAGCAATGAGGACGAGATTTATGTTGCTGAAGTTCCAGAGCTCCCTGGCTGCATGGCACATGGCGATACTCACGAAGCCGCCCTCGCAAATGCCAATGAGGCAATTGAGCTTTGGATCGAGACTGCCAAGGAATTCGGCGATCCCGTACCTCAACCCAAGGGCCAGCGCCTCATGCTGGCCTAAGCCGAATCGGTAGTTCGTCTTCTATCGATCTTTTCAGACACCCAACAATGGAAGACAATCAGTTCGAACCAGAAGCTCCCAGCCACGAGCGGCAATCGTTTCTAAAGCTGACGCGCGAGCTGGCGACGCTACCGCTCGATCAGTCGGCGGCTGCGTTGGAAACGGGCGCTGCGATCGCCGCCATCTCTTTGCGTGCAAGCGTTGAGTTTCTGCGAGCCGCACCCGCGGCGGCTGAGATTCTGCAGCCGGCGGAGTTGCGTTCGTGGGGCGAGATGGGACGCAGGCTCGCGATGAGCGACGTTGAAACGGCGATTAGTTTTTTCAATGAAGGCGTAGGTGGATTGAGGCACCTGCCTGAGCCGGTGCGCCAGGCGCTGTTTCAACTTTGCTCGCGTCAAATAACGCTCTCAAACTCCATCGCACTGGACACTTTTCGAAAAGTTCCGACGCTGGCCACTGCCGTCAGCAGTTCCGATCTACTAATAACTGTTTTGGACGTGGCCGGCGAAGTATCAAGGCGCTCGGCGAAGCATAGTGCGGAGTTTCTCAATCAAACGCCCGAGGTGTTGGCTCGTCTTCAGAGTTTTAAGAACCCGGACGTAACGAAAAGCGGAATCGGACTGGCCGCGGAGTTTGCAGCGCGCGCGGGTGGGATTGCTTCGGACGCCTGGTCCGAAATGCCGGCCGCGCTGGCAAATCTGAGCGCCGATCGCGCGCTGAAGCTGTTACACAACACCAACGCATTTCTCGAACGCGGTGGCGGCGCCGCATTGCAAGTCTTGCGCACAGGCGGCGATATCTTGCGAACTCTGCCGGAAATATTTGAAGAGTGGGTGACACTGTTGTGGGCCGTCGCCCAACAGGGCAACGCAAGTCTGGTAGCGTTTGTTCGCAGCAGTCCGAGGTTTGTGCGTGCGCTCAGTGACATCGATCGGAAATCGGATCGAAATCGAACTATCGATCTTGCCACTCGCGTAATCCGGCTGACGCGTGAAATTGCCGAAGTCGATGGCGAAGCGGCGCTCGCCTGTTTTCGTTCAAGTTCATTGGCACTTCGGTCCGTCGATATTGCTCAGTTTGAGGAGTGGGCGCGCCGCGGTCTGGCTGCTTATGCCAAAGAACCGCGCGCGCGGCGCAGCTACTTCGCACTGGAGACGCGTGGCAGTCACGACGCCTTGCACAGCGGCAGCAGCGGTTTGTCACTCGACACAGTTCGACACTTGCTGGTGCTTTACGTCGAAGGATTAACAGGCCGCGAAGTTGAAATAAGTCAGCTTGCCGCAATTCCAGTCGAATCGCGAATCGCCGATGGACGCACAATTCACCTGCCGTCAGTGGTAGCTGAGTTTGGCGATGATGAGCTGGATTTTCGTCTTTACAAGGTGCTGGCCGCACACGCTGCCGGACAGATAGAGTTTGGCACATTCGACCGCGATACGGTTGAGTTGCGCGCGGCCCACTCCGCGGTTGTGGAAACTTACGCTCCTGAAAACGTAGATGCTCGCGACGCGTTTTCGATCCCGGATGAAATGATCGGAGAGACATCCGGGCCTGAAGTAGGACAGACCTCCAGGTCCGGGGTAGGACAGACCTCCAGGTCTGTCACCCCAACACAGACAGACAAGAATGTCTGTCCTACAAACGTTGACTACCGGCGCGTCCTGCATCTCTTTCCACATCCTCAACTCGCCCACAGAATTTTTGGCACTCTGGAAAATTGCCGCATCGATCGGCGCCTGCGCCAGACTTACCGCGGCCTCGCGCGCGATCTCGATTTGATTCGCGAGCACCTTCGCCGTGGACGGCCTTCAGTCCTCGAGCTGCCGGCCACAATGGTTTCTTTTGAGTTGCTTTTTCAAACCACACTGCTCGGCGGCGCCACTGAAGATGCACGCCAGTATTACGGCCAGCTTGTTTCCGAACTGGAAACAGTTGCCGCGGAGTATCTGTCCGGTCCGGCCGTCACAGTCGGGGACACGCTGATGGCTACCAGCCGCGTTTACGCGTTGTTTCAGTCAATGGCACCGAATGATGATTCGGTGCAGGAGCTTGAAACGAAACAGGAGCCTTCTGAAACTGAAGAGGAAAACTCGATCGCAACGGAGAGCTTCAATCAGCGGCAATCCGATCGAACCCCGCCGCGCAGGGATGCACGCGAGCTTTTCGACGCGTGGAACGATCCTAACGGCGAGGGAGACCCGGACCAACTGGAGGGCGCGGAAGCATGGACTGAAGCTGAATTG
>JALZOO010000202.1 GCA_030913905.1 Acidobacteriota bacterium | reverse complement strand
ACATGTATCTCTACCACGGCATGGCAGTTTACTTTGGCGAGTCGCTCGAGATGATTGGGCCAAACCTGCGCGAGGTAAGTCCCACGGTCTTTGTCGGTGTGCCGCGTATTTTCGAGAAAATTCTCGCGCGCGTTCAGGAGAAGACGGCCGAGAAGGGCCGCTTCAACCTGGCGCTTCTCAACTGGGCGGTCACGGTCGCCACTGCCTACGCAAAACTCGACATTAATCATAAGCCGATCCCGGCCGGATTGCGGTTGAAACACAAACTTGCCGACAAACTGGTCTTTTCCAAAATTCGCAAAGCACTTGGTGGTCGCATCCGACTCCTGGTTTCCGGCGGCGCCGCCCTTCCCGAAGACCTTAGTTACATTTATATCGGCGCCGGACTACCAATCGTGCAGGGATACGGTTTGACTGAAACCTCTCCCGTCATAACTGCCGGACGCGCAGACGACAACCGCGTCGGAACCGTCGGAAAGCCAATTCGACACGTTGAGGTGCGGATAGCGAGTGACGGTGAAATTGAAACGCGCGGACCAAACGTCATGCGCGGCTACTACAACAAGCCGGCCGAGACTGCGGCTGTGTTGAGCGAAGACGGCTGGTTTAAGACGGGCGACATCGGCACCCTGGACGAGGGCGGCTTTCTACGAATCACAGATCGCAAGAAGGAGTTGTTCAAAACTTCGGGCGGGAAGTACATCGCGCCGCAGCTAATCGAGCAGATGATCAAGGGTTCGCGTTTCGTTAACCAGGTCGTGCTGGTGGGCAACGGTCGCAAGTTTCCGGCAGCGCTGATTGTTCCCGACTGGGAACAAGTGGGGTCTTACGTTCAACTCAAAGGAATCAAAGCAGGCAGCCGCGCCGAGCTTTGTAAGGAACCACGCCTCATCGATCTGTTTCAAAGGCAGATTGCCGGACTCACAAGCAGTCTGGCTAAGTACGAAACCGTAAAGCGGATTGCCTTACTCGAGCACGAGCTGACGATTGAAGGCGGCGAGCTGACTCCCACGATGAAGGTCAAGCGACGCATCGTAGATGAGAAATATCGAGATGTGATCGACCGCCTTTACAGCGAATAATGAGAAACCGCAGGTCGGAGTAGGACAGACATTCTTGTCTGTCTGACTCTAAGCAAACTCATGTTGGATCTGTTGTGAGTTAGACAGGCAGGAATGCCTGTCCTACCAGTCAGTTGATAACGGATTCGGCAGGGTTCTCGGAGGCAACGGGTGTTGGAGAGCGCTGAGAATTCTATCGGCTGCCTCGCGAGCCGCCTGCTGCAATTGGTAATCGCCATAAATCCCCGACCTTCTCGGATTAGGAATCATAATCTTCCGGGAAGCCTGTGAGTAGGTGCGGCCTGAAGTAGTCAGTTTTGCGGTCCCGGGCGCGAACACCGAGTACTCGAGAAAATAATTCCTTGTGTTGTTGTCACCACTCATCGAATCAGTTTCCAACTGTAGCCAAACTACGTAGGCTTCAGCCTCTGCCTTCGCCCTCTTGATGGCATCGCCGCGGGACATGTCACCAGTCGCTGTCACAACCTTGACTGCGCGGTTGTCGTCGAGCCGATCAACACAACTGTTCAAAACGTCGTTGGAGGTCAGTCCGTAATAGCGTTCCATACCGACGACTAAAGTGAGCGCGGGCTTTGCTTGTTCCGTAGCCTTCGGTGTCGGCGCTGGTGTGGGTTGAGGAACAGTAACGGGAACCGACTTCGTCTTCGTTGTGCGCCTGCCGGATTGCGCCATCGCTACCGCGCACAATGCGGTTAGCGTCAAAACAAAACTGATAACGAACATCGAGCGTCGCGAGCGGCCCAGCATAAATTTTTACTCCTTGGAGAATGGCCCGCATTGTAGCACCCGCCTGCAATAACGCTGGGGTTGTTTGCTAAACTGCGAACGTCTAATTGCACAAACCGGGAGTTGAGAATCTTGCCTTCATTGGTCATCACCAGAGTGCGCGAACAGGCGCGTGGCGTGCGTTCGATCGATTTGATGCCTGAAAGTGCCGTAGCGAAGCACGGCGTTTCATTTGTGCCCGGACAGGTGGCAGTGCTCCTGGTTGAAGGGGAAGCGCCGGCCTATTTTGCGTTTGCCAGTGCACCTGAAGACCAGGAGTTGGAGGTGCTTGTGAAGCAAAAGCTGGGCGCGAGCAATCTGATTTTCGACATGCAGCCAGGAGAGAAGATCGAATTGCTTGACGTCGCCGGCTATGGTTTCGATCTCGACGCGCAAAAAGGTAAGGATCTGGTTTTCGTAGCGATGGGCACCGGCGTGGCGCCTTTGCGATCGGCGCTTCGTCATGTGTTGAAACGAAAGGACGAGTTTGGCCAGTTCGTAGTGCTCTATGGCGCCCGCACGCCAGACGACTTTTGCTTTCGTGACGAGACGCAGAGTTGGGAAGACGCCGGCGTGGAGCTGCGGCAGGTGGTCTCACGACCTGACGGTCATGATTGGTCTGGGCCGACTGGCTACGTTCAATCCTTGCTGGACCACGTGCTGCCCGATCTGAAGTCGCCGGTGGCGCTCATCTGCGGTTCACCCGAGATGATGGAACAAACGCGCGACCGTCTCCAACAGATGGGCTTCGCGCCCGAAGAAATCCTGACGAACTATTAATAACACTGGAGAACGCGAGGAGCCGCGACTCCGCGTAGTTCTCAACGCCCGCTGCTCACAGCCAACTGCTAAAGAACTTGCGACTCTGCAGGTCTGCCCCGCCTGCCGGCGCACCTCTGGCGATCGCTCGTTCAGCAATCGCATCAGCGTGTCCACGATGTCCTCATAGTCGAATTCGCCGAGAGATGCGGCTACGCGTTTTCTTACAGCTTCGTCCTTATGAAAGGAGAGGTGCTCGATAACCGGGATTGCAGCTTCCGGGTCCGATCGGCCAATCCCGGCGAGAGTCTGTTCCAGTTGTCCTTCGGTCTGTTTGCCGAGTTTGATTTTTAGATTTTCTATGCCTGTAGTTCCTGAACTTGATGTGTCAAACCGGCCTTTGTTGAGGTCAACTCCCAGGCTGTCCCTGAGGCGGTGCGCGGTTTTGGAGGACAGACTCTCCTGCGCTACACGGTATCCGCTTTTCAGCGGGCGCATGACTCCTGGAGACGGGGATTTGCGAATTTTCATGAAGAATCCCGGGTGATGAGGATTACCTAAAGGCTCACAGCGAAATCAACGGCCATTGATTTGGGTTGAGAAGCGCGCTGCTCTTTTCGTTGGGGACAATATTCCGGCGCGGGTCTGAGTGTCAACAAGTTTTCTGGCAGGACTGTTATCCCACCCTGCTAAATGGAGACTATTAACAACTGCTACTCGGTCAGTTATCGGGCTGCTTTAGGGAACGTAAGGAGGGGCGGTAGGATCGTAGGTCTTGCTGGGATCGACTCGTTTGCCGTCAACGTACCAGGCTCCCGGTCGAACATCATCCACGAACTTGAGTTTCCAGCCCGCCGGCGTTAACACCCAGGTCTCGCGCTGGCGAGCCTCCGTCTCAACCTTCCGAAGTTTACCTGCCTTTAATTGCATTCGGGAGAACCGTTGATGGACGCGTGCGATGGCTTCGTTCCCTGTGACGGTGAGCGTTTCGATCGTGTTGGACACACTAATCGGAGGTTGAATTTGTTGGATTAGAGCTCTTGAGTACGCCGCCATGTCCTCATAATTTCCAATCTTCCCATCAGCAAACTTCGCCGAGAAGTCGGGAGTGCGAAGGTCGAGGAGAGCCTCCAGGTCTTTGTTCTTGTTAGCTTCGGCAATCTTTGCATACTGAGCTTCCAGGGCTTCACGAATGGTCGGGGTTTGATCATTGGCCGTGACGAGCACTCCGTCTACGAACCTCTTTTGATCTCGCACATTATCGACTGACTTGAGTTTCCACCCTTCCGAAGTTTTCGACCACGTCTCCCGCTGCTTTACGCTGGTGTCAACTCTGCGCCGTTTCCCATCTATCTCTCGGTATCGAGTGGCCTCTTGCAAAACCTCGGCAATAGCGATCAGGTCGTTTGCAGAGACGTCCAGCTTCTGAATGGTGAATCTTACACCGTAGGGAGGCTGATTGCGCTCAAGGTATTGTCTTGAATATTCCTCCATCACTTTACTATCGCCGACTCGACCGTCAGGAAAGATTGCGTGGAAGTCGGAGGTTTTCAAAGCCAGAATTGCCTTCAGATCTTTTCGCTCATGAGCGTCTATCAGCTTCTGGTATTGGGCTTCCAATTCCTTTTTCACATCCACGTCCTGGCCCTTGACGCGGTAGGCGGCAGAGAAGAGAACCATCAACGCTAAGATCAGAATCTGTGACAATTTTTCCATTTTGAGCTCCAGTTGATCAGCAGTCCACCGGTCAACACGATAACCGGGCGCGCTAAAGGGACCATTAAGTTCGGTATTCTTACGCTACATGAATGAGCTGGGGAGCTACGCGCGGCAGTTGAATGATGAGACTGTTAGCAAATCTCTGTCTGAGAAGTCTTGGAAGGTCGGAGCTTTTTTGTATCAGTTTTGCTAATTCGGGTGGCATCCCGGAATTCCCCCGGGGTAACGCCCAAATCGTTCTTGAACGACTGGCTAAAATGGCTTTGATCATAAAAGCCTGCTGCCAGGCTGATCTCCGCCAGCGAACGCTTGCTGCTCCTCAATTCTTCTTTGGCGAATTCGAGGCGCAGATGTCGAACGTAATCACCCACCGTGTATTGGTAATACCTTTTGAACGAGCGGGCTAGATGTGCGGGATGAATTTCCACAGCAGCAGCGACAGTGAAAAGGCTGACTTGCTGAGAAAAGTGTGCATGAATAAACTCTCGCGCTTCGCAAAGCCAACGAGGTGGGACTGAGGATGATTGGTTTATCCTGCGACGATCCGCATATCCCATCATTTCGAGCACCAGTCCCACAATGATCAACTGAGAGGCACTGTCCATATCGCGGAATTCTCTGTACGTCTTCATCGCCAGCGTAGAGAGAATTCCTCCCCGCACGTGATCGGGAGTATCAAAGAATCTCGAGGACTCGCTGAGTAGTTTTAACCGGGACGACTTCACTTCAATGATGAAACAATGCGCCCCCGTCGCGCCGTAACGATTGGCATGAGTTTCCCCGGCAGGCTTTATGAGGAGACTGGATGAACTACAGTCCTGTGGTCGTTTACCGATCGTTTCTCTGAAAGCGCCTTTCATGGTTAGCACGACATTGGCGCATTCGTGATTGTGACGAGGCAAGACCATGTCTGGTGCGTGAAACGTCTCGGTCAAGACAAGACCTTCGATTTCAGCTTTCTTGAGTTGCTCCCCGAAAGTGATTGAATTGTGGCCTGCCCGCATGGCAGAAACCTACTACCTTTAGATCTCAACGGCAAGTAAACAAATGAAGTGCATGGATGTGATCTGAAGCTGGGGAATCGCGCGGCGCCAACGTCTCCGAACGCGATCCATGAATCACACGATAGTTACCGGGCTATTTTCACTCGTGCGCTCTCGCGGACT
>JALZOO010000201.1 GCA_030913905.1 Acidobacteriota bacterium | reverse complement strand
CATGAGTTTCACGACCATCTTCATAATCGCCGGCATTGTTTTGTTGGCGATATTTTTTCTAATTGCGAAGCTAGCTGTTCGATGGATTCTTCGATTAACAATCCTGGGCGTGATTTTGATTGCGCTTGTTGGCGCGGGAGCCTTTTGGTGGTGGAGCACTCGCCTTACTAATCCACAGCCGAGCCGGCCACGCGCGGTAACGAAGACGCGCAACTCTTCAAAGTAAGCGGCCAAAATCGATGAAAGATAGAAACGGCGACGCCGCTGACGCTCCTCTTGACACTCCAATCGATTCACCGCAAGGCAGCGACGTCCGCACGCTCTGGAAACGTTACCGGCGATTGCCCCGCAATGTCTTCGCGATCAGTTTAGTCAGTCTCTTAAACGACGCCTCCAGCGAAATCATCTATCCGCTTCTGCCTGCATTCCTACTTCTTACCCTGGGAGCCTCGCCAGGTATTGTCGGAATCATCGAAGGTACCGCCGAGTCGATCTCGAGTTTGCTGAAACTCTTTGCCGGATACTTCAGTGACCGTCGCGGCAAGCGGAAAGGGTTTGTTGTGTTCGGTTACGTGCTTTCCAGTTTCACCCGTCCATTACTCGCCTTTGCTGGTAATTGGTATCAGGTGCTCGGCATCCGCCTGGTGGATCGGGTTGGAAAAGGAATACGGAGCGCGCCGCGCGATGCGATGATCGCCGACACCGTAGCCGTAAACCAGCGGGGTCTTGCTTTTGGATTTCATCGTGCGATGGATCACACGGGCGCTGTTGCCGGTCCGCTTCTGGGTTATCTCCTGGTCCTGTTGATTGCCGCCGATCGAAATTCACTTACGGCTGGAGACTTCACCAAAATATTTTTGCTGGCTTCAATTCCAGCGCTGGCGGCTGTGCTGGTAGTGTCGTTTTTTGTACGTGAAAATAAACGCCAGACTTCTCCCGACGCCGCGATTCCTTCGCCAGTGCGTCTTTCACTGCGAGGGTTTGACGGTAACTTCAAATGTTTCCTGGTAATCATCGCGCTCTTCACGCTATCGAATTCTTCAGACGCATTTCTCTTATTGCGCGCCCAGTCAGTTGGGGTTTCGCTGCAGACCATTCCACTGCTCTGGGCAGTGTTGCACGTGAGTAAGGTTATTAGCTCGCTCTACGGTGGTCACTTGTCAGACATTCTGGGCCGTCGCCGTCTAATCGTTTCCGGCTGGATTCTTTATGCAGCCGTCTATGCGGGATTTGCTTTCGTCTCTAATCCGTTCTCGGTCTGGATACTTTTTGTGATCTACGGCATGTACTTCGGTTTAGTAGAGGGAGCTGAAAAGGCATTAGTCGCTGACCTGGTAAAGCCGGAACAACGTGGGACGGCGTACGGGCTGTATAATCTAGCATTCGGAATAACAGTGCTTCCGGCCTCGCTGCTGATGGGATTTTTGTGGGATTGGCGTGGGCCGCAGACCGCTTTTCTGGTCAGCGCGATCCTTGGTGCGAGCGCAGCCGTTTTGTTATTGCTGTTGGTTGAGACGCGCCCGTCAGCTCAAGCGACCTAGCAAAGAAGGACGAATCATGTTTCCTACGGTGCTGAATTCAGTTGCCGGCCTTTCCACTGAAATTGGTTTCTATTTCGCAGGAATGGAAGAAGTGCGGCAACAACTCGAAAAGGCTGTTACCGGAATGTCAGATGAACAGGTTCAACGACCGGCGCTGCCCGGCGCGCACGCGATTGGCGCGCTTGTGTTACACATCGGCGAGGCCGAATGGTATTGGATGGAGATGGTTATATCCGGTCACAAATTGAGTGCAGAAGATCGCGCCATGGCGTGTTGGGATGTATTGGAAGATTTCGATAACTTTCCCTCGAAGGGTTATTCGGCGAAGTTCTGCTTAGCCGAAATCAGCAAGATTCGGGAACAGACGCAACGGAAGCTGGCGACATTCGTGGATTCGGATTTGGATCGAATATTCTCGATCGAGCGTCGCGGAGAAACCAGAGAGCAAAGCCTTCGCTGGATCCTCCACCACTTGATCGATCATGAAGCACAACACAAAGGACAGATTTTGATGTTAAAGCGGCTGCAATCATCCAATTGAAATAAACCTCCATGGCCTTAAACATTCAACGATGGACTGACTCACAACCGCCTGACCGCACAACGCTGCGCCAGCGACTTGAAGCGGAAGGCTATGTTGTGACTGAGTATGTTGATGATGCAGGCACGGTTTACGAAACGCATTCTCACGAATCTGATCAGACCCACTGGGTTGTCAGCGGCGAATTGGAGTTTGTGGTGAACGGCGAGAAGTACAGTCTGCGAGCCGGCGACCGTGATTTTCTGCCGGCCAACACTGACCATTCGGCATTCGTGCCAGGCAATGAGCCCCTACGTTATCTGATCGGAGTAAAGAGTCGTTGACCACGCGTTACCAGGTAATCAAGACCGAGGAAGAGCTTCGCAAAGCAGTTGAATCTTTATCGTCCCACCAGGCAATAGGACTCGATACTGAAACCACCGAGCTTGATCCCTACACCGGCCGCCTCCGTTTGATTCAGTTGGCGACGCCTGCCGGCGTTGTCATCGTCGACCTCGATGCATTCAGCAACGGGGTTCGCGGCGACTTGCGAACGAACAACGCGCTTGCTCCGTTGCGCGATCTGCTGGCCGCACACCGTCCAATCAAAATCGCTCACAACGCCAAGTTCGACGCGAAGTTCATTAAACATACTTTAGGAACCGATCTGGGCGGGCTCTTCGATACCTTGCTCGCGAGCCAGTTGATCGGCGCCGGCGATATCGAGGAGCGACATGGGTTGGGCACCGTCGCCGAAAGGTACCTCAACGAAGTTGTCGATAAGACCGAGCGGCTGAGTAACTGGAGTTTTGAGTTGTCAGAAGCACAGCTTGAGTATGCGGCGCGCGACGCGGCCATACTGTTGCCACTGCGCGAAAAGTTGATTGAGCGACTTAGGAGTGATTCGCTGGTCGACTGCGCGCGGCTCGAGTTTGATTGCGTCAACGTCGTCGCTGACATCGAGCTCACCGGTTTCTACATGCATAAGGATCGCTGGCTCGAGCAGTTGGCAATTGTAGAGAAGAGAAGGGCGGAGCTATCGGAGGAATTGCAAAGTGTGTTGGCGGAGGAATCGTCGCAGGGAACGCTGTTTGGTGGCCCACAACGCGACGACATCAACCT
>JALZOO010000176.1 GCA_030913905.1 Acidobacteriota bacterium | reverse complement strand
TCCGCCGCCGTCATCTCTTCTTTGCGCGCGGGCCAATTGGGTTTGTAGTTCAGATTAACAACTCGAAACCTGGGCGCGCGCTTTGGCAGGGATCTATTCAGTTTCCATGCTGCGCGATAGATGTCCTGGTACTCTTTGTAGCCCCAGGAGGCAGCTTGTTCAAATATCAACCAACGAGCGAGATTCTCATCGTAGGTGTCGGCGGTAATCAGGCGATCGACTTTGTCCTGGTGTTCGTAACACCCGAATTCGATTCCCAGGTTGTAGACATGCGCTCTGTATAGGCGGGGAATGAGTTTGTGAATTAGTTCGACGTCGTGCTTTATGCGATGGTACTCGCCGATGAAGACGAGGTCATGATTAGAAAACTTGCTGATTACGTAATTTTCTGGAGATTTCCAATGAGACTTCAGGTAAACAGCGAGTTTTTCACTGTCGCTTGACGTAGTTGCGATTTGGTAATTCGCGACGACAGGCCCGCTGGAGAAAATACTGAATATAAGTGCCAATGCTAATTTACGCATTTGATTTACCTCCTTGCCGGCTCTCAATTTGCCGGATTTTCAAATAAACGAGAACCGCCAGAAACAGAATGAATATTAGCGAGACGGCGAGGCCCTGGCGTCTGAAAAGCCGTTCCGCCAACGCAGCCACTCCGGCTCCGTAACCTTGCGCCGAGAGCTGCATTCCTGGCCCTATAACCTTCTCAACTTCATCCGTGGACGAAGAGTGTATTAAGACTCTCGCATGCGTCAGCGCATCGGCGGCGCCCTTTAATTCAAATTTCGGCCGGCTCACTTCCATCCCCGCGCGTTCGGCGACGTCGAGAATTCCCTTCGATTTTTCAATCTCCGCGTGCAAGGTGTCGATCATTGAACGCATCTTGCCGGCGGCCACAAATCCCTTGTCTCCTGGTTGGTGGCACGAGACGCAGACTGACTTTTCTCCAGTGCCAATTAACTCATCTGTCGGCGCCGCAATCTCGTGATTACTGTGACACCTGATGCATTCGCCGAGCCCCATGTTGTCAAACGCAACTTTGTGCACACTCGCTTGAAACAACTCTGCCTGACGTGCGTGACACTGGCCGCAAACGTTGGCGACCGATGCTACGCCTGGAGGCGCCGCACCGTGGTTGCCGTGGCAATCGTTGCAGGTAGGAGATGAAAGGTCCTGCCGCTCGTAAAGCGCCTTAGCGTGGACGCTCTTTTTGTACTTGGCATACTGATCTGTGGGAATCTTGAACTCAGCCATGTGCGAAGCCTGGCCGTGACACTTGGCACAGGTCTCCGCCACGTTCAGCGGATAGACAGCAGAGAGTGCGTCGCTTATGGCACGAATTCCATGCACCCCATGACAACTGATACACGTAGCAACTTTTTCGTTTCCTGTTTTCAACAACTTGCCATGAACACTGGTGGCGTACTCCCTCTCCTGGTCCACCCGCAAGGCCGGATTGAACCTTTTCATGAAATTGGCATCGTTATGACACTTGCCGCAGAACGCAGGTATGTCGACCGTTCGGGGCCGTCCAAGGTAACCCTTCCGTGGATCCTTAGCTGCGACTTTGTCGTTTTGAGTAGGGTCGCCGCCGTGACAATCGTTGCAGGAAAGTCCTCTGGAAAGATGGATATCATCTTTGATTGAGCGGGCAGGGTCTCCGATCTTGCCTTCCAGCTTGATGTGACATTCAACACAAGAGCTTTTCTGCTGGGCGTTGGCGCTGTAGAAAACAAGAGTCAGGAAAAACGCCGCGAACAATAGCCTTCCCGCTATCGCACAGGTACGGTCGGCGCTCCTCAGAGTCTGTCGAAACATTGCGGTCCTTCGGAGCAGCAATCTTAGATTTGCTGGCGTATGTATAAACATTTGGCTCCTGCGGAGCTGGTGTCCTTAGCTCGCTCCTTACGCGAGATAGCCGACAACCGTCATAACCACGATGTACAAAAGCGCAATCACGCCAACCACAGTGAACAGCAGGCTGCGACGTGGATACTTTTCCGGCGACCGATTGATGAAGGGAATCAAGAACAAGACGGCGCCGGCCAACGAGAAAAAGACAATTCCAATGACCTCGCCCTCAAACATCCATATTTTTGCGGGAATATATTTCAACGTCTGAAACATGAAGAGGAAATACCACTCCGGCTTTATTCCCGCGGGCGCCGGCGCAAACGCATCTGCTTTGACCCCCAACTCCCAGGGGAAAAGTGCCGCCAGCGCTGCCAGGATGCCGATGGCCACTATCCAGCCAATCAGGTCGCGCATCAGAAAGTTTGGAAAAAACTTCATGCGGCGAGCGGTCTTCTCATAACGGGCTGGTACATGCATTCCGTGGAGTTGGACCATCAGGACGTGAATGCCGATGAAGACTGTAGCCATTGCCGGTAGGACAGCTACGTGAAATCCGAAAAACCGGGTCAGGGTGGCGCCAGTCACGTCGTCGCCTCCGCGTAAAAAGCGCAGCATTGTCTTTCCGAAAAACGGAATATCACCAGCGATATCAGTGCCAACCTTGGTGGCAAAGTAAGAGACCTCGTTCCAGGGCAGCAGGTAACCGCTGAAGCCGAATCCGACGGAGATGAATAGCAATACAACCCCGCTCACCCACGTCAATTCGCGCGGGCGATTGTAGGCGCTCATGAAAAACACGCTGAACATGTGAATGAACAACGTGAGGATCATGAGGTTGGCTGACCAACTATGGATCGAACGAATCAGCCATCCAAACTTCACCTCTGTCATGATGAATTGAACGCTCTCGAAAGCGCTCTCAGCACTGGGCCGGTAGTAAAGCAAGAGGAGGATTCCCGTCACGACCTGGACGACGAACAGAAAGAGGGTCATGCCGCCGAAGTAATACCAGATCGAATGGCGATGAAGCGGTACTTCTTTCTTCTGCGCGGCGCGAGCGAGCGTGCTGATTGATAGACGCTCGTCAAACCAGCGCTTGATAATCTCCATTCTCATGGGGGACCTAGGCTCTGTTAACGACTATGTCCTCGCCTCTCTTGTTCACCGGGTATTCCTCGAGCGGGCGGGGCGGCGGCCCTCCGATGTTTTCTCCGTTGAGGTTGTACTGGCCGTTGTGACAAGCGCACCAAATCTGTTTGGTGTCGGGGCGGTACTGAACTATGCAGTCGAGATGAGTACAGACAGCGGAGAAAGCCTTTAGTTCTCCTGATGCCGTCCGGACAACTAGCCCTGGCTTACTACCGAATTTGAAGATCTTTCCTGAATTGGGTGGCAGTTCGCTGAGTTTGGCGGCCACGACGGAGTTTTGCATCGCCTCGACGATCTGAGGCGGCGCCATGAACCTGATGATTGGATAGAAAATTGCGCCCAGGGTCGCCACGGCGCTCGTCCCGAGCAAGTAATCCAAGAATCTGCGCCGGGAAGTTATCGTTGGACCTGGATAACGGTTGGTTGGACTACTGTGTCGGGCCGTTTCTCCCATCGTTACAACATCCTCCTACCGGGATATTTGAGAAGGGATTTCTGGAACCAGCGTTCGAATCGCTCGCAGGGAAACCCATGCCGCAAACAACTACGCTCCAGCCATGGTTAACATCCAGGCTGGAGGTTTGGCTAAAGGAACCAGTTGTTACTCTCTGCGACCGAAGTACACGCGCAACGATGTGTACGGCAAGTGCGCGTGATAATTCTGTGGCCGGGGAGTTCCGGCGAAGGTGCGCACCAGTCCGTCTTCGTTATAGTTGAAGTACTGATAACCAAAGTTCCAATCCAGCCGACGATGCAGCTTGATCGACAGCCGCGCTTCAGGCGATTGGAAGCTCATCGGGTACGATGTGATTAGCGTGCGCGCGCCAGTCGCCGCCGGATCCGACACCCGGTTGCCCTGGCCGTTATCTTTATTCACGCGATACGCGGAAAAGAACGTGATCCGCGGCGTAAGCCTAAAAGTCGACTCGATGAAGAAGAAGTTGTTCCGCACGTAGTACAACGAGGTTCCGCGAATGGCTGAGTTCGTCGAGCTGAAATATGAGTAGTCGATCAGCGATTCGCTATTGACCCAGTTGTAGTTGTAGCCCATGTTCAACGTAAAGCGGGAGTTGGGCATGATGTCGAGTGACGAGGTGAAGATCCTCGTCTTGAACGAGACGCCAAAGTTCTCGATCGTTACCCCGGCAATCTCTGACGGGTTCGAGTTGTTCTTCACAATCAATCCCAGGTTCAGGATGACTTTCCGGGTCGGCATATAACGGCTCTTCGCGCGGAAGTTTGTGTAGTCGTAATTGCCGATGCGCGTAAACGCGTTGTCCGACGTTCCACGTTCGGCGTCCAGGTAAACCGTCCAATCCTTTGCCGGGCGCGCTTTGAATCCACCGAAGAAAGCGTGCGTGGTGTTCTCAAAAGATTCCTCGTGGGTGCTGCGAGCGTTCGGCGGGGTCAGCGAGCCCTGCGACCCGAGATTGAAGCCGTCAAAGAATCGTTCGATTTTGCGCTGGCCATAGCGATATCCAAAATGGATTCCAAAGCGATTATTGAACTGGTAGTCGCCTTCGAACGTGTTCAGGTATTTTCGGTACCGCGTGATCTCAGTCGCGTCGAGGTTACTGAAGCCGACCGTGTCGGTGCGCGTGCCGCCGCCGGCCGTGGCCGGCAGAGTTCGCGTGATGGAAAAGAAGTCCGCGAAGATCGCCGTGCCGGTAATGTCCCAGTCTTCCACGCGAAACGTATTCGACAGCCTGAATTTGTCAGTTGCCAAAAACGTCGCGCCAAAATCAAACAGAATGCTCGGC